>NZ_CP144906.1:3543333-3851666 GCF_036699995.1 Clostridium beijerinckii
TATCCATCACTGCCAATTACTTTAGATAAATTTGCATAACTGTCACGAGAGTTAGGATTAGGTTTCATATCTTCAGGTGAAGCAGGGATTAAGCAATCTTTCTCATAGATTGCTTCCATTGAAGCAATCTTCCAGTGTGAGTCTTCTTTTACTATTGTATATACAAGCCTAACATATGAAGTAAGGTCCATTTTAACACCATTTATTTCTTTCCTTGTCTGTATAGAGGCCATGCATACCGCTGCTGCCTTTCCATCATTTAACCACACCAAAGTATTATTAAGTTTGTGAGGAGCTACAGTCTTCATCTTACTAGATGCATTAACAAAACCATGTCCATCTCCTTTATACCATGAAACAGTGACGGTGGAATCCTTAGTATAACATTCGTGCATTTGATCCCAAAGAGCATTGTCACGGCAGAATCTTTCAAACTCAATTAATTCCCTTACTGCAAATTTGTCTAACATTACATTTACTGTAGAAGTTTCTAACTTCTCAAATAACATATCAGTTCCCTCATTTCTTATAATAATTATCATCTATAAAGGATTATTTAATAATCTCTTCTCCACCAATCCAAACCTGTTTAATGTTTTTTATGTCATTAATATTTACAGTCGGATCACCTTCTATCAAAAGAAGATCTGCTCTATAGCCAGTCTTAATAATTCCTCTATCATTCATGCCAAAATACTTTGCTGGCATACTTGTTGCACTTTGTAATGCTTGAATAGGAGTAAAACCAGCATCAACCATTAGTCCAAGTTCATTAATAAGTGAAACCCCATAGGGTGCAGAATATGGAGTTGTTGGGTCGTCAGTGTTAGAATCACTTCCAGCTATAATTGTCACATCAGCTTTATAAATTCTTGCAACTGCTTCCTTAACATAATCATAATTCAATGGCGCGTTGGGATTAAACTTTTTAATTGATTCAACAATTCCTTTCATTGTTACCATAGTAGGAACTGACACAGTGCCGTTTTTTTTCATCAACTGAATAACCTCTTCTGTTAAAGGTTCAGCAAAGGGAATATGTGTTACCACATCCACTCCTCCTTCTATTGCAGCTTTAAAAGCATTAGAAGAAGTTACATGTGCAATGACTTTTTTATCATAAATGTGAGCCTTTGCCACAATGGCAGTAAGAATTTCCGGTGGAAATAATGTATCTTTAACACTTACACCTTGGCCTTCTATAATAACTTTAATGTAATCTGCACCATATGATATCTGTTCGTTAACAAAACGCTCCGCATCATCTGCACTTGTTACAAAAGCAGAATCAGGGTAATTCATTTTAGCTGGGACTTGGCTTCCTTGAGCGAAACCTGGACTATAACTGCTTCTTATATCAGGTAAACCAGGTAAGTTTTTCAGTCTATGAACTACTTCCGGCGAACGTGTCCCCATATCCATCATAGTTGTAACACCATATCTTGAGGCTTCCTCTAGGTTCTTAATTTGATATAAATGAATGTGGGCATCTATGAGCCCTGGAAGCAAAGTGCATCCATTTCCATCAATTTCAATATCTCCATCTGTTTTATCAGTAATATATCCGTTTTCGATTACCACTTTATCCTCATCTATACACTCAATACCATTGAAAATTTTTATATTTTTTATTAGAGTAGTAGACATTTTTAGTACCTCCTATAAAATAGCAATATTTTTAAGGCTAACACTATTAAATTTAACCTTTTTATTAATACTGGATAATCACCTGCAGTATAATTTTCAGTATTTTTCATTAACTCATTATGCTCAAGCACAATACACTTCAGATAGCTGTCTTGCCTTACATTTCTGATTATAATATAATGTAAGAGCCCATACAATGTACTCAAATTTGAATTTTATCTCGTATTAAAGCTATAAATTGTGCTAAAGCACAATTAAAATATTAGGAGGTTTCCATGAAAAAAAACTTCGATATAAATGATCTAAACGAAATAGATATAAAGCTTGCACTTTACATGCAAGATCTTTTTGATGGATTTTGTTCTAACAAAGGACTTCAATATCTTATAGATAAGGCAAGGGAAAAGTTTGCAAGACCATTGATATTAATTGATACAAGCGGAAAGCTCTTGGCAGGTTCTTATGATGCAGAAAATGTTTTTCAATTTGTTCAAGGTGAAAATAAAAATCTTTACCTAACAGAAGACACTTTATCACAAATATGTTCAGATAAAACAGATGATAATATCGAAAAAGAGAACACTTCAAAACGAAACCTAATATCTTCTATAAAAATTGACACCATAGAGATTGGTAAATTTGTTGTTTACGAAAACAGCATTCCCTTTCAAGATATTGATTTCATGCTAATAGACAAAGTTAGCCCACTTATATGTGCTCAATTACAAAAGAACATTCTTTTAAATTTGGATAACAATAATCTCCCAAATTACTTATTAGCTGACCTTATAGAAGGAAAGCAGATTGATGAGTCTATTATAAAAAATAAACAACACTATTTGAAATGGGCTAGGACAGAACATCTTTACATTATGGTTATTGGAAGTAACAGACAAGAAACTTTTGACAGTCAGATTTCTGCCATTTTTAGAACCTTGAAATCTTATATTCCTGTTGGACAGTGTATTGTTCACGCTCCTGGAATTGTAGCTTTTCTTGATCAATTGTTATTTGATAAACTTTTTAACTCTCAAAATAGCGAATTTAATGACTTCTTGAGCAAAAATAATCTATATGCTGGAATCAGCCAAAAATACACTCTTTTGAGTGGTTCAAAAAAACACTATTTGAATGCTGTTAAAGCAATGGAGATAGGATTAAAAAGAAACATGCATTGCTCTTTTTTTGAAGATTGTACCTTGCATATTATCTATGAATTGATTTCAAATAAATATGATCAGATGGATTTTTGCCATCCGGCTGTCGCAATGCTTATGCTTTATGATAAAGAGAATGGAACAGATTTTCTAGAAACATTGAAGCAGTATATCTTTTATTCTTCTTCTCCAGGAGAAGCTGCAAAAATATTAAATATTCATCGAAATACTTTATTCTACCGTATCAACAAAATAAAAGATATGACTGGTATAAGCTTAGAACATGGTGACGAAATATGCAAAATTTTTTTATCTATTAGACTATTAGAGATAAAAGTAGAAACACCCTGATCATAATATTGAAGATATAATCAAAGAAAAAAGTGCTCCATCCAGCAAAGATTAGCACTTTTCCTAAGACTTATTATTTATAACATAGATCTAATCCGATATTGTTCCAACATACTCTAATGAAACAATATCGGAATCAGATTAATTATAACATAAATTTCAAAAAGTACATCATTATTCCATCAATATTGATATTCCATTTTCTTAAAGAAATCTACCTTAGGTTCAAGAAATTTAAACTTATGGTTATCAGCATCTTCAAAATAAGAAGTAATAGGTTCAAATATTTTATCCCAATTCCATAGTTCATCATCTATATTTAGATAATCTTTAAACATTTCACATCCTTCTGGTGCTATAGGGTGTATTAGTATTGCTATAACTTTACAAGCGTAAAAACAATCTGCTATTACGTTTCTTTTTAATTCCTCATTTTTAATATTACTAGCCCAATGTTTATTTACTTCCCTTATATAATCGTCAAGAACATATGCTATTCTATGAAAATCTTGATTATACATATGTCTTTCATATTCTAATACTGCTTTTTCTGTTAATTCTTTAATTTTTTCACTTACCTCTTCTTTAGGAATATCTTCATTAAGACTTTGCAAAGTATAAAAACATGAGCGAATAAGTCTATTAAATACATTTGTTAAAAGGTTTCCTTCTTTTAATACTGGGTCTGCTCCTACTTTTTCTTCTTCCTTCATGTAAACTTGTGGCTTAAAGCCAACGCTTTTTGAAGATAATCCAAGACTCATAAAATGCATGCGTAATTGATCCTTTGTATAAAATTTTAATAATTCATCTGCCATTGGTGGCTTAATATCTGAACTGCTGCTTGCTTTTTTATCCATAAATAAAATGTGTTTATTAGAAACAATATGTGGTAAATTTAATTTAGTAACATCTACATTTTCACCTTTAGGCACCTTTAAGCCAATAAACATGGCCATTTCAGCAATTGAATAAAAATATATATTATCTTCCCCTATAAATTGATATACCATTGAATCATCATCATCCCACCAATTACGCCATTCTTCAGGATTCTTACCTCTTAACTCCAAATATGCTTTTGTAAAAGAAATTGGAGCCCATAAAGATTCTGGCCACACCCAGAATGTTAAATTTTTTAAATCTTCTTTATCTGGTACTTTTACTCCCCACTCTATATTTCCTGATAATCTAAAAGGAACCAAGGTCTTACCACTAGTATAGTTTATATTTAAATTATCCAATATTTCCTTTGCCTTATCTCTATCCTCTAATGTTTGGAAAATAAACGCTAGTGAAGATTTTTTCTCTTCATCTATAGTTTCATGGCTTGGAAATTTAGCTTCTAGATCATTTACATCTTTTATATATTTTCTTGGGACATATATTAATGGCTTCTTTAAAAATTCATCTATAGTGTTAATTTCATACTTTCGTCTATTAGTATTCTTCTTTAAAAACTCATTAAGCTCCTTCATTATATCCATGGATTCATCTAAGGTAAAATACCAATTATCTACACTTTTTAATATTGGTTTATTTCCTGATAAAGTGCTAATAGGATTAATTAATTCAGATGCCATATATTGATGTCCTAATGAACATTCCTCTGCATAGGCTTTATCAGAGTTACATCCGGCTATTGGACATTTTCCGATTACTTGCCTTCCATTAAGAAAGATTTTCTTATCTTCATCATAAAATTGCAGTGCTGACATCTTTTTTATATAACCATTTTTAAATAGAGTATTAAATATTTCTTCTGAAACTTCATTATGAAATTCTCCTGTCCTTCCAAGGGCTGAAGCTCCAAAAATATTTAGACTGATATTGTAATCTTCTAAGGTTTTCTTTTGACTCAAATGATTTGCCTTAACATAGTCCTCCATAGTGTTTTCATATCCATTTTCCTTTAGCTTTCTGTAGCTTTCAAGAATAGGTGAACCATAGCAATCTGTACCAGATACAAAAATAACATTTTCTCTCCCTATTCTGTCTCTTAAAAATCTTGCAAATATATCTGCATGAATGAACATTCCTCCAACATGGCCAAAATGAAGATTCTTATTTCCATAAGGCATTCCAGCTGTTACTATAGCCTTCTTTGGAAATGTTGGTCTTTCGTTTTTTTCTATTCTTTTACTTATCATAAACTTCTCACTCCTTAAATTTCTAACTTTAATACTTGGGATAATCAAAAAATAAAACATGTATGATATTTTAAACTTATAATTTTCTATATGCTCAATTTTAACGTCAAAAAAGCCCCTATAGAAAATATTTCTACAGGGGCGAAACTTCTATTTCGCGATACCACCCTTTTCCCTAAAATGTCACCATTTTAGGCTCTTCAAGTACACCATCTCCCTAAAATTATAGGTTAAATCATACTCTGGTTCTGTAACGTGAACTTACGTCATAGCATCACTTATAATGAATTTTTATCTTATAGCTAGGCATCAGTAACATCACATCTTCTTCAAATGTGAGTTATAGGTTGCACTCTCTAAGATAATTCAAACTAAATTCAGCGAAAATAAAATTCCACCTAAAAAAGTTTAACTTTATAAGATCCGTATGCAGCTCCGAGACTTGTTTCATTATGATTTCATAATTTCCTCACACCAAATGGAAACTCTCTGAGTATTCCCTCATAACTACTCTTCTCTTCATAGCTTTTATTTTTGTACAATTATATACCTTATGATATTAAGTGTCAATTATATTGTTTAATAGTTTTTTATCTATATATGTTGCAATTCACAATGCACATTTCACAATTAGGGCTAAAACTCTTGCAATATTTTTAGAGTTTTAATGAATAATTATTTTTGCAATATATATTAAATATCTAAAACTTTTTATTATATGGATGTGTGGTGCAATAATTTTTAATAAACTTATTAAAGGTCTTGTTAGTTAAGAGTATGTTTTGCTATTAATTATTTGGGTTTTAACTAGTTTTTAGTATGTTTTTCTGAATTGTATTAATATCTTGTTATATGAATAATTATAAGCCTAAAAGGCACCTAAAAAAACTAGCATAAATAAATATATTCATTAGACATTGGTTATCGTTATATCTTTATCACCAACTGCTTAAGCAAGAATATCATAATGCTAATCCACGTACTTTTATCGATTGTTTTATCCACGATGATATTAAATCAATATGCTCATTTATGCTGAAATTAATAAACATAAGAACACTTTTTTACACATTCTTATATCGAAATTCTTATTTATTCCCCCTTTGTATCTTCCAAAGAAAATAACCTGGATTGTCTTTAGCTTTTGAAACATAATCTGAATAATCTTTGTATCCTTTTGCGATTGCGCCGGCTGCTCCCAATAAACTTAATCCTCCGCTTTGAATTGTTGTTGCCAAACTTGCAGCTCCAATAATCAAATCCGAACCTATATTTCTTTTTAATTGTTTAAACTTATTATCAACTTCATGAACTTGAACTTCATTCATTTCTTGTTCTATATTTTCTAATTTATATTTTAGCTCAGTTTTATCCTTAATACCTCTAAGTTCCTTTAATCTTTTTCTTAATTCAATTCTAAAATTTAAAAAAGCTTCTCCATCATTTTCTCGAATATTCATTATATTATTTATATCCGCCTTATTAATGATAGGTAAATTCAGGTTTAAAGCCAAGTTGAAAATATCCTGCTCAAAAGAATTAACATTACCAATATCTCTATTTAGCAATTCAGCTATAAATGAAGATGTAGTAAAATATGAACTTCCTATCAATGATGCATTATATACTTCCTTAAATACTGAATTATAAAAACCACCTGCCGTTCTGTTAATTGATTGATTTACCCATGCATTAAACTCTTCTTCACTTGGTAAGGTATCAGGTAATCTATATGCCATTTTGGCTCTTCCTGTTTTTTCATTATATTCTAAAATCTTAGTTTCAAATAAAAAATACATATTACTCATTGAATCAGCATGTCCTTCAAACTCAATCATAATTCTTCTTCCTAGCTTTAATTTTTCATTAAACTTACAAATCAAGCTATCTCCATCTTGTTCCAAATTATGTACTTTAACATATTTTTTGAACCACTCCAATACATTCTTAGGTAATGTATCGCTAAAATAATTATCTGAATAGCATATCGGAATTTCTTTAGGCGGTTCATGAAAATAACTCATAGGCCTAAATTTTACATATCTACCTACAACCATTGGAGTTAGTTTCTTCATATAATTTATTTTTTCTACTAATGCTTTTCTATCAATAACCTTTTGCTCTTTTAATCCAAGATAATTATTCATAACCTTAGATTGTTCATTTTTTAAATTTGTCATTTGAAATATTGGGTCATTTATAATAATTTTATCCATGTAAAATGCTAATTGTTTCAATAATTCTTCATTAGGAAGAAATTTATTAAAAGATTCCATTTGAATACTTAGTTTGCTGTCTTGATTAATTAATTCTTCTTTGAGTTCCTTACAATTAAGAACATACTCTCTATAATCTGTTAATATTTTTATTAAATCTTTATCTGATAATTTACTATATTCCTCTTCAATATAATTATCATTAAATAGTTCACTTGAAACTAAAAAATCATATAATAAATTTGACATCTTACCAACTCCATTTGTGTTTTTAATCCATCAGGTGCTTTTTTATTTTTCTAACTACATTATGCTTTTCAACAAAATATAAAATATTAGAAATTTAATTTTTTCTCTCTATATTTTCAAAAACTTATTTGGATACTCTATAAATCCTAATTAATAGCTTTTAATACCTCCTATACAGCTAAAAAAACTTATATATTATGAGATTAATTATTATCTATAAGTTGCCTCTGATTTAGTTATACTTATATTATTAGCATCAAACCCATTAGCTAACAAAAAATAATAAATATCGCTTTCTTTTAATTGAGACTTAGGTCCAATAGTAATTTCATTTATTATTGGTTTATCAATTAATCCACTAAAATCAATATCACAATATGCAACTAATTGATTATTTCTATAATTAAATTTAAGAGGTTTTATTTTATACTCATCTATTTCTTTTATCTTTTCAAAATAATCCTTTGCCTCATTTAGTTGGATATCTCCTAATATTTCTCTATTGGGTAACTTTGGGTTATATATTATTCTAACTTCTTTTTCTTCTGAGAAAGCAGGATTTTTAATTATACAGCTTATTTCTCCAATATAATCTACTAACACTTCACAAAAAGCATCAAATTCTTCTTTAAAATACACATTAAAGTCATCCGATATTCTAACATTATCTTCTTCAAACATATTTTGAATATAAATAATTACAGATTCTATTAATTGACCTAATTTCTCTTTTTGCTTATTTTCCTTATATATGACATTTTTAACAACCATATCTTTCTTGTCATTTAAGAGATTAATAACTTTGTAATTAAAACCAATTGTAACACCTGTTCCATCTTGTCCATAAGCTCTCCACTGACTTAATATATCCTTTCCTTCTGAAAAGCATGTAATCAATACAGGACTTTCATCATATAATACTCGTTCAACTTCTTTTTTATAATATTGTAAATGACTATTAGATTCCTCGTCATACCAATAATCTTCTTCTAATTTCATATCTATACCATATTCATTTAACTTTTCTTGCAGCAAGGATACAATAAACTTATTAGCCCATCTCTTTTCCATGTAATCATTTGTCTTATTTAAATCTGATAATCGTAATGTTTTATTTTGGATTATTGACATAAAAGTATCTGCACTACAATAGTGATATATTGATTCTAATCTAGCCATTACTATTCCTCTCCTTCTCTTCAAAAATCATATAAACTTTCAATTATTAGCCTAATGGTTAGACAAAAATTAGAAGTTATATGAGTCCAAACTTAATCAATATGCAATCCTTTTTTTATTTTTCTTACTCCAATTCTCCCATACTGATGGCAATGTTAAATTGTTTATTATATCAGGATCATCAGGATTACCTGTTCCTATAATTGCACTCTTTATATCCCATTCTTTAAGTCTATCCTTTAAAAATTTTACCACTTGAGTTCTCACTTTATATGTAAGCAATGAACATCTTATATCCCGCTTATCATCTATAAAATGAAGTTCATCACCGCATTTATGAATACTTGCCTGATAAATGACATCATTCTTATAAAAAATAGTATATGCTAATGATGACTGTTTCGGATTTATATAAATTGTGCACAGAGACTCCTTGTCCCAGTCAACAGCGGTTTCTTTTATAGCCATATTTTCATCAAGTATTCTACTTAGTGCACCACCATTACAGTTATCACAATATTCAATTGGAACTGGTTCATTAATTAATACTAATTTTATATTCTTTCCTACCCATATTATTTCTTCAATTATTTTATCTGCCCACACATCCATTGGCGCATCTAATAATTGATATACTCTTTCAAATTCTATTTTTCCATTAACCCACTGAAACACTAATTTTGTTCCTAAGATATTATCTACTGTTCCATAAGCTGTTACAACTGCTAACACAGTCGGATTATCTTTTTTTGCTTCATTAACGAAACTTTCCCAACTTTCTTTCTTTTTTCTAATTTCTTCAGTTGATAAATCTAAATGCTTTACATTTGAATATGCATTAGGTCTATGATGATTATCATGTTCTTTAACACACAACACAGCAATATTATCATCACTATTATTAGATGGATCTTCATCTAAATGATGAAAATTAAGTCCTATTCCCTTTGATTTGCAAACACAACATACATAAGCATTTTTTTCAAGCAGTCTTTTTTTCTGACGAGGACCAATTGGTTTTCGTTCCTTCTTGCACATTTACATATCTCCTATCATATATTTCCCTCTATTATTAAATTTAACTATTGCTATTTGCTCCAAATTCCCCATAATTCAATTAAAATATCCTTAGTTTATACATCGTCTTTCTCAACGATATACTTTGATATATACGCTTCACATTTTTCATTCCATTCATCAAATGAAGTTAACCTTATTGGAGGCCATATAAATTTTTCAAGATCTTCATTATATATTTGACAATTAAAATATCTTTTTCTTGGTTGGAAATATGCTATAAATTCATCCTCAGTTGAACATTCTATCCAAAAATCTTTACCTCCATTGTATGTAGAAATTACTACACCTTTTTGACTAAGATATTCTAACACTTTTCTAAATTCCTCCGCTAGTTTATTATCAGAGAAATAAGTTATAATATCTTCTATTGAGCGAAGTTTAACTTCTAGCTCTTCTATCGGAGGTCTCTGAAGTTCTTCATATAGTATTCCAATGTCATTAGTTTTTTTATCTTTTATAGCAGTATATTTAATTAATGATAAATCTAAGTTTAGATAACTACCTATTCTAATTGTTTCTTCGCTAAATTCGGGTGCAACAAGAAAGAGACGTACACCTTTATCTGGTTTAATTTCTGGATAAGGTCTTGCAATTAATGCAAGATTTTGAACAGCCCATTCATAATATCGTACAACCTGCGAAATAGCATAAGGGTCAGCTGTAACACTTTTTAATTCTAAGATAACTAATGTTCCATTTGGATCGACAGCTAGAATATCTGGTCTTCCTGCACCTCCTATACTAAGTTGGTTTTTTAATAATCTTAATCCCTCTTCAATTTCTTTTAAAGTGTTTATAACTAAAGGTTCGAGTTCTTGAACTTCTTTTAAATTAACTTTTATTAATTCCATTTTATTATCTCCAATATTTTTATTTGATAATGTATAAACTCTATATTCCCAAAACTCATGAAATAAACAATAATTTTTTCAACTTCCCATTATAGACATAATAAGAATACAATCTTATCATTATCCATAATACTATATAACCCATTATAATATATTTTTTTCATACATGGAATAATTATCTAATTGCATAAAAGATAAATATGACAAAATTTGTTTATGCTAACACATTATAAATCTCTTAAATATTTCTTTCTAACTCATATTGCTAATCTTTATTTTCTCTAATTCTTCATTAAGACTCAACATTTTTTAGCATATTTTATTATCCCTACTATGTAACTAACTGCCGCTACTGAATCCCAATACCATTTTACAAATATAGATAAATCAATTAAGAATTAGACTTATTAGATGAACATATTTACAAGGTTGCTAAAACTTTAAGTTTGTATCTTCACTAGAAATCATAAATATATTTGTGAAGAAAACATTTGAAAATGAGCTGTTAAAGGTTCTTAGCTGTAGGTTGTTCCATTTTAGCTTGTTAAACTGAAAGTTGAAGCATGCTAAAGTGGCTACAACCTTCTGCTTAGAACCTTCAGCGATATTTTCATAGCTTTTCGGAATCAAAATATTTATGATTTCGGTAAAGTTATCACAAAGTCTAATTATAAATTTGGATATCCATAAATAATTTTCATCTACTTATGTAATAACTGAAATTTATCCATATATCCTTTATGAAAACAAAGTAAAGGAGGTAATGAAACATGGCTGTAACTAAAACTATTGACTCTGTTTCTCTAAGTATTGAGGTTCAAAAAGGTCTAGACAAGGCCGGCGATCCAATTTATACCAAGAAAACTTTCTCAGGTATTAAAACAGATGCTACACCTGAAAATGTCTATGCTATTGCAGATGCAATTAAAGGTGTTTTAGAAGCTAACACTAGAGATTACTTTATTAATGAATCTTCTAGTTTAGCAAATGCTTAGGATCACTTTTTTAGGAAACTCTACTCACATTCGTTCACTTAAGTAAATTTTAAAGATTGGGGGGAAATTAAATGGAATATACTTTAGCTATGACTTTTTTAACTTCTGCTGGTGAAAAAAGCACTTTAAGTGTTTCTGGTGTTAAAACTACTCTTACAAAAGATGAAGTTAACGCACTTATGGACACTATAATTTCAAAAAATGTTTTTAAAACTAAGGCTGGAGATCTAGTTAAGAAATCCGGTGCTCAGGTTACTCAAAGACAAGTTACTAAATATGAAGTAGCTTAGTTTTAGGTAAAATTATAGAAGCTTACCATTCTTCGATATGCTCCCTTTATAGAAGCAGTTTTATTCTTTTAACTGTCTACTATAAATTGAGCATATCACTTATATGGCGAGCTTCTATTTTTATTAAATATGTTAGTAAATGGTGCATTTAATTTTGGCTTAAAACCTGCCTAATCAGATCTATTTCTTCAATCTTTAATCCTGTTAAATCTCTAATAGTTTCATCATCCATGCCCTTTTGTATAGCAATCTTTGCTGTTTCTATAGCCTTTTCTTTTTTACCTTCATCTTTTATGATCTTACCTAATTCAGTCATTTTTAACTCCTCCTTCACCTCTTCCAATTCTTTACCCTTCAAGAATTTACTTGCAAAAGCATACAACATTGATTCAATGTCATATCTAAAAGCACTATCTATATCCTTAACTATCTTTATTGCGTTTAATATTTTATCACTTCTACTTAATGCTCCGCCCATTATAGGCGTGAATGTCAATGCAATCAAATCTTTCTTCTCTATTTTTTCATTATTTCTAATCTTGCTTGCTATTTGATTAAATACTTTATCTCCATCCCAGTTAGCCATCGATATTGCTTTAACATTATAAGTATTTATTCCACTTTTATAAGAGCCTAATGGATTTTTTATGTTTCCAGAATACACAACATAAGTAACTATGTCTTTATTCATTTGAAGTTCAAATAATGATTCATAAGCTTTGAATCTTCTTAAATCTGATATTCCCTTATCTGTAGTTTGAAACTCTAGATGTACATAGGTATCATCCTCCATTAAGAAAGTATAATCCATAAACATATTTTTTGCTTCCAACACTACTATTTCAGTAGGACTTACTTCTTTTACTTTCTTTTCTATTCCAAAAAACTTTAAACCTTCTTCTGCAAAAACATCCATAGCTCGTTTCATTATCATATCTTCATAATTTATGCCTTTCATATTCACGCTCCTTACTATATTGTCTATGTTTTTATTATAATCTAATGGTATCTATATTTAAACTTTTATATTACTTTCTTAAATTAAACTTTTGTTTTAGCAAATAAATATATTTAGTTTATTACTCCCCAATTTTTCTTCTTATAAACTCTATCCCCTTTTGAAATACCATTGTTTTAATATTTATCTTTGTTTCACCACTAGGTACTGTGTATTTCTGCTCCAATACTCTAAAATATCCTAAGTCTACAAACTGTTGATACGGAATATTGTTTTTATCCAAAACTTTCTTTTCTCTTAAGAGTGAGAATAAATTATTTCTTCCCATTCCTCTTATAGCAAGAACCTTTGCAACATGTCCCACTTCAATGCTATCTTTAGACCCTGCGACATCGTCATAAAATTCTCCTTTAGGCTCTAATAACTTTACCTTATTTTCAGCTTCCAGCCTTGCTTTTCTCTCTTCTTTTAACTTAGTAGCTGCTGCAATAAGTAAATCTGGATTATCTAATAATTCATCTGTAGCATACATTCCTGTTTTCCGTATGCTAGGCAATACCTCATCAAAGATCCATGCTTCAAATTTCTCTGCTCCAGGCAATTCTGATTTGGCTGCTAACCTGTAAATATCCCCTTCAGGAATTACACTCATTTCTATATTTTGAATAACATCTGTTCCATCTTTCCTCTTTCCCGTAACTACCCCTATGTCGTGTTTCACGACACCCTTGCAATGCCTTAAAATTGCATCTCTTGGGTTTTTATATCCCAAAGCTTTTGCTATATCAATCCCAACAGCATAATCTTTGTTATTAATTTTTAACCATCTTATTTCTCCAAATCTTTCATCTTTAAAAATTCGTAAACTCTCCATTTTGTTTATCTCCTTTTTATAGATTTAATCTTGACCTAATGCCTTTTTGCACTCATCACAGACAAGTGCATCTCTAAACTTTGAAATACCTTTATCATTTCCACAAAAGATGCAGCCTTTACTGTATTTCCTAACAACTACCTCATTATCAACCTTAATTATTTCCATAGAATCGCCATCATTAATTCCAAGTACCTTTCTTATTTCTTTTGGTATTACAATCCTTCCAAGTGGATCAAGCTTCCTTACTATTCCCGATGCTTTCATTTTTACATTCCCCTCTACAAAATTATTTTCTTTTATATGCTTAAATCATTTCTTATATATCTCAAGTTTTATATATTTACTAAGCCATCATAACCACAATATATTGAGATGATTTCTTGCCTTGAATTACTCTTGTCTTTTCTTCTAATATCTTTATTTTCTTTTCTAAAATTAGATTTTCATAACCTAGTTTAATATTTTCTCCAGTAAGCTTTATATTTTCATTGATAATTTCCTCAATAGCTTTTTTATCCATATCCTAAATACTCCTTAAATTTTCTTAATTTCTAGTCAAAATTTTGACCTATTTAACCCAATAATTGCTGCGTATTGAATTTATCTTAATCTAAAATTATTATTTGGTGAATTTGCTTTAATCTATAGTTGTTGCGCATTTGAACTTATTTTAATCTATAGTTATTGTGTATGTCTTTCTCAATTTCCACCACATAGTCCTTACTCATCTCATAAATTCTTGAGCCAACAGCTTCATCAAAATTTAGTAATCTTTCGATGCTAAATTCACTGCTAACTATGATTGGCAGAAAATTTAAATATCTATAATTAATGATTTCAAAGACTATATTTATATCACTTTCATTGATTTTACCCTTAAAGAGATCATCAATGAGTAAAACCTCACATAGCTTATACTTTGAGATAGTCTTAACATAATATTCTTGGTCAAGGATGTTTTGTTTTATCTTAGTAATTACATCTCTATAAGGCATGTACACAACTTTAATCTTCTGCTTTAACAAATTTAATCCAATGGCAACACTGAGATGAGTTTTGCCACTGCCTACCTGACCACAAAGTAGAATGCTATTTCTTCTGCTACTTCTAATTTCATCAAAATCAGTGCAATAAGCTGCTGATGTATCCTTTGCTCTTTGAGAAGCTCTATTCCACACCTTAAAATTAGCAAAAGTATGCTTTGTCATTTCAACATTAATTCCTGAATGCTTCCATTCATTTTTTACCTTCTCAATTTCTCTACACTCACAGCTAACTGCAAGGGGCTGCCTATTTTCTTGTGGAATAAGTACCCACCCAGTATCACAGCATTTATCACACTTATATGAGGCTTTTTTCAGCTTTTTTTCGCTGCTCATCTGTAAGGCTTCGTGGCTCCTTTGGTTTGAATCCTGCAAATTTGTTTTTATCTGGGTTACTATTCTTTCCATAGCTTCTATTGACATTTTTCTTTACCTCCTTGTCATCTGGATATCCTTCTCTTCTCCAATTTTTCAGTATGCCTTCAATGTAAGTCATATTAGGTTTATTAGCTTTTAATGCTATATCTATAGCCATCTTTACATATTCTTGACCATGCACCCCTATAGCTAACTTAAGTGCACCTAAATTAAGAACATTAGGTATTCCAGTTATTAGTTCACAATACTTAGCAAGTTCAATAGATTTAGAATTTATATCATCTTCTTTCTTTATCTCTCTATCTTTATTATTCTCATTCTTAATCTTGTTCTTATTCTCTCTCTTATTCTGCACCGTTACAGTAACGTTACTTTTATCATCTGTAACGTTACAAGATTTTTTTGTAATGTCACAAATATCATTTGTAACTTCAATGCTATATTCTTTACTTTCAGCAGAGCTATGTTCTTCAATTTCAACACTAGTTTCTTCACTTCCATTAACTACAGCTTCAAGTTGTTTTTTCTTTTCTCTGTGGTTTTGAACTCTTTTTCTATTTTGATCTCTAACTCTGTCCATTCCCTCAACATTTTGGTGTCTTTCCCAATTCACTATTCTGATTACGTTATTTTCAGCTATCTCAATCATTTGAAAATCTGATAATACTTTAAGTGCAAGTCTTATAGACGCTAGAGGCCTTGAGAATATTGTAGATAACATTTCATCAGTATATGGGATATTCTCATTTAGATATATAAGTCCATTAGCATTAGTTTTGCCAGCTTGTATAAGTAATCTTATCCATAAATAATGAATAGTATCTCTCTCTGGCATTGCATCCACTAATTTCATCTTTTCATCATCATGCATGTTAGTAGATAACTTAATCCATTTAATATCTGACATGTTTCTCACGCTCCTCTAAAAGAAATAGTCTAAATTTTTTGATTCCATCCTTAATGGTATTGATTCCATGGAAATACACACATCTATCTGATGTCTAGCCGTTCTAATACTCCCATATATTCTGATTGGAGCTACGAACGGCACGACCCCAGATAAGTTCAACTAAATTCATCTTAAATATAAAATTTAACATGAAAATTTTTACTTTATATATACTCTAAGTATTTTTAAATCCAAACTGTAAACCTCTCAATAATTTAATTTCCATTAATAAATTTATCTGTATTAATGTCTTCTAAATAAGCCCTTTGCATTTCAGCACTTAACCTTCCCCATTTTGAAAGCATATTTCTCATTACTGTTCTTTTAGCCATAGCCTTATAATCATTATTCCATCTTGGATCTCCATTAAAGGAATTATTCCTAAACGAATCCATATTCTCTTTGCTCCAATAAACATATTTTCTAAAGCCATTTACCATCTCAAAATATCCTGCATACCCTATAACTGCATCTGACTTTTTAGCTGAAACATCTATACTAAATTCTTCAGTTAATGGATTCCATGATTTTAGCTGCCCTTCGTAAACTTCAATTACATTTATAGCTTTATACTCCCCTGTTCTAAGTAATAATTGAATATATCCCTTATATCCAAGCTGAAAATTTGCTTTCTTCTTATAAGGAATAATCCAGACATACTCCAAATTTTTATCGATAGATAAATCTAAGGAAGCTGCAATCATACATGCATCAATTATTGATCTAGGTTCACATTCAATAAACAGAGAACCCAAGTCTGCGCTTTTGTATGAATCGCTTGCTCCTAAGGCGTTAGGTGTAGGAGTTTCCTTAACTAAATTTATTATTGAATTTATATACTCAAAAGCTTTATCTTTTAAAACTTCTGTAAACTTTGACTTTATCTCATCACTATTTATTAAATTTTTGAATATAGTTTCTTGAACATTTACTGTGCTTTGTTCTTTTTCAATCAATTGATTTTTTAAACTGCTATTAGTTGCCATAAACACAACACCCTCTCTTTATTTAGATAAATAATTAGTTTAATATGTTTTATCATTAACTAACTAGAAATCTCCTTAATTTCAAATCTTCTGCTCATAGACTGTTTGCAAACTTCTTTATAAATCTCAGGATATTTTTCTTTTAAAACCTTACTATCTATCCTATTTGAAGTTACTCCCTTCCAAATTACTTGGAACTTTTCCACAATTCCTTTTTCAGCATTTCCAAGCTGATTTTTTAGATTGTTTTCTATAACTTTAAGAGATTCATCTAGAATCTTCATTTGATTTTTTATGTTTAAATATTCATTTATCTTGTCCTTATACTCTTCCTTCAAGTTAACTTCTAACGTCTTATCTATACTTTTAAAAGTCTTGCTTAAATATTTACTAGCTGCTTCACTTCCATCAAGCTTTGGTGGAATTCTTTTTTGAACATGATTGATCCAAAAATCTTTTTCAGCTTCAACTATCATAGAAATTAATTCCTCATCACGCTTAATCTCTTTATACACAAACCTTTGTCCTCCTATTAATGCCGCTATATAACAAGTATCAGCACCCAAGACCTCCATATAATGCTGACATTGAAGTATGTGACTAGGTGGAATTTCTTCACCATCCCATTCCTTTGCTCTAAAGGCATTCACCGTTGTGCATTCCAGCAGCGAATTTTCACCAACAATTCTTCTATCAATATTACCCATCATAAATTCATGAGTCTTATGAACTAACTGCCTTTTATCCTTCCTTACCTTCTTGCCACTCCTTATTGAAAATTCTCTTGCCACGACTTCCTCTAAGGTATTTCCAAAGTAAGATGATTCATTAGACTCCTTCACTTCTCTAATTTCTTCTGTCTTGTCCACATAAACTTCAAAAGGACTTTTCCACCTATTAACTCCCATAATGGCTCCAACATCAGAACCTCCAATTCCCTTTTGCCTTTCCTTAAGCCATTGTAATTTATCCATTCCCTTCACCTCTCAATGAAACACTCTAAATTAAAATTAATTTCCACTAAAATCATCAAGTCTAATGCTTTTATTTTTATCTACATGTTTAAAAATTTGAAAACTGTACATAACTATAATCAGCCAACCGTTCGTTCCGTGCAACACTTAGTTTAAAAAATTAAACACCTTTTAAAAAGCGCGTAGCGCAACCAAGAACAATTCACTTTTAAAAAAAGTGCTAAGCACGATCAAGAACAATTCACCTTTTAAAAAAGCAGCTATGCTGCAACTAAAATCATTTCCACCTTTTGAAAAAGTGCAAAGTACAATCAGGAACTTTTTACCTTATAAAAAAAGCATCTATACTGTAACTAGAATCAATTCACCTATGAAAAGGTGCATTGCACAATAACAACTTTTCATCTTACAAAATGTGCTCCTATATAAAACGAACAAGAAACATAATTATAGACTTTTAATCAAAATTAATGTCATTTTATCTTTAATAATTAATAGTTATAAGCTGTTAACTTAAAAATATATACTTTCTGTAATTAATTTTTTTATCATCGCAATACTTAATTATATTTGTAATAACCTTTATTCCTGCTTTACCATTTCCATTTGCTATTCGCCATATGGTACTTGGTGCTAAATCAAGATTGCGAGCACATTTATTAAAGTTACCATCAAACTGCTCATCAACAAATTTTTTAACTGATTCTTTTGTTGTATTCATATATTAACCTCCCATTCTCCTTGCGCAATATTCCTTACACGCAATATTATAATCCCACTGTTTCTTAAACGCAACACTTTTTTTACTATTTTTTTACTTATCATTGCATTTACGCAATAAATTATTTAAAATTAATATAATATATGTACGCACATCCGTTCGTTGGATGTTAATAATAAATTTGGACTCTCACTTATTACTTAAAGGAGTTGATTATATGTTTAATGCCGAATTACTTAGTAGTTTAATAAAAGAAGCACAAGGTGATATTTCTTTAAACAACTTTGCTAGTCAATGCAAAATAAGCTCTAGCACGTTATCAAGAATTATAAACAATAAAAATTCTTGTCCACCAGCGCCTAGCACATTACAAAAAATTGCTTCTGTTGCACACAATGGTGTCACTTATGCTGACCTTATGGCCGCTGCTGGTTATATAAATGATGGCGAAACACCTGTAGAAATTCCAGATGCAACTAATACTGTTTTATCCAAAAAAGATGAAAGAGACATTGCAAAAAGAATTGAAGCATTAAAAGAAGATTTACTAAATGGTGAAGGGCTCATGCTTTCAGGAAATCCTATGTCACCTGAAGCTATTGAAAGTTTAATAGAAGCCTTATCTTCTGGAATACGTCAAGCAAAGATTGCAAATAAAAAATATACACCTAATAAATATAAGAAATAAATAAGAATGATAACTTTTCATCTAAGATATTGGTTAAATTATAGATATTCCTATGCATATATAACTTTAGAATTACTACAAAGCAGGTACAGAATGCGTTTTAAGCCTTCTGTATTTGTACTACTTTACTATGGTAACTATTACGGGGGTGGCTTTTTTGCATTTTATCGAGGGATTATTTTCAAAATTAGTTAAAAAATATAACACTACAGATGTTTATGAATTATGTAAATTAGAAAAAATAACATATAGAGAACTAGATCTTCATCCTGAAATAAACGGGATTTATCAATATGTAATGAGAAATAGAATTATAACTATAAACCAAAATCTTAGTCCTGAGTGTAAGAGAATAACATGTGAGCACGAGTTAGGACATGCTATCCTTCATAAAAAATATAACTGCACTTATCTAAAAACAAAGACCTTCTTCAATGTTAATAAATTTGAAAAAGAAGCTGATATATTTTCATCTTTATTTGAAATCCCATTTATATCTAAAGATATATTAATAGGAAAAACATTAGATGAAGTTGCTCGTGAGTTAAACGTTTCAAGGTATTTATTAGATCTTAGAATAGGCATCTGTAATTTTGATTAGTAATTTAAATTTGTAAGAAAAACAATTTCTATTTTAACGTATTACACTAAATTTACTTAAGGAGTTATAAATAATGATTTTTAGAAATGTTATGAGTATAGTCAGCTCGCTGATTTCATTGATCTATGGATTTAGTATTTTGCTAATATTAGATATGATAAATCATAAAGTTAATTTTACTCCGATTTTTAAGTATCCAAGTACTAAAAGTATTTTAATATTTTTGATTTCATTTGCGATTTATATATTATCTGTATTCTTACTTAGTTTAGCAGCTAGGTTGGATAGTAAAAAACAAAGAATTAGATTTATTCTTGTAAATGTAATTTCTTTTGCTATGGGCTTAATATTATTCATCTGGATTGGCGTAATATTTTTTATTAATACCGATAGTGGCCCATAAAAATAAATGCAGATTGATATTGAAATACATATCATAAAATGAGGTGAATGCATGAATAGTATTAAAGATCACATATTACAATTAGAACAGGAGTTATTAAAATCAGAAGTTAGAAAGTCAGCTGATAAAATAAATGACATGAGATGACTTTATTGAGTTTACTAGCTCAGGAAGTGAATATCATTACAAAAATGGTGATGTATTTCAAGAACAGAATAATCCTCAAACATTATATGGAGAAATCTCAGATTTTAAAATAAAGGAACTGGCCGATGATTGCATATTAGCAATGTATAAAATAATAAAGCTCAATGAGTTGGACGAAAATAAAAAATATTCATTACGTAGCTCAATATGGAAATGTTTCGATGGTAAATGGAAAATGATTTTCCATCAAGGAACTTTATCATCCAAATCTGAAATAATATAGATAAACATTATATTAGAAAGCAGAGATAAAAATATTTTTGCTTTCTAATATAATGTTTATTACAAAATATATGTTAGTTCTCTAATGACTATTTATTATAAAATCCAGATTTGATCATAACTGCATTTATATAATTACAAAAACTAACCTCAATATGAATATCACAAACTCTTTCCGCGAATAATAAATAAAAAGTAAGGTGGTGATATAAAATGGGATCTTCTCAATACAATAGAAATAAGAATGACAAGAGCAATGTTGATAAGATGAAAGGCAAGAATAATCGTGATAAAGGTAACAATCAAGTTGGCTCAACAGATAATGGAAAATAATCTATTTTACTTAAATATAATATAACTAAAATAACATCAAATATATAACAAAAAAACACAGCCTATATATTTAATCACTAGGCTGTGTTTTTTTCACATTATTTTTTATATAAATTTTTAAGTTCAAATTTTAAAATACTAATTAAGTAAAAATATAAATTCACTAGAAAATCTAAACTCCACTTATAACTTAAGCCATACTAGAAAGAGAGAATACTCTTTCTTGTAGCATTGCACTGAGAATAAAGATATAAAATTTCTTAATTAGAAGTTGTTCAATTATTGTTTGTCACAATAACTATTGGGAGCATGCATACATGGATGCAACTTCTATTGTTAAAAATCCACAATATATTCTCTTAGTAACACAAACAAAATAGTACTATCCACTTCGATTGGCTATAAATTATAGATAAACCAATCATAAACTATACTTAGACTATGAAATATCCTCTAACCAGAAATGAGTGATATACTTTTGTAACCACAAGGGTCATAATATGGAATGTTTCATTGGCAATTTTGGTGGAAGTGATTCTTTGGCTATAAGTTGTTCCAAATGTGCTAGTTCAAATTTTAAAGCACTAACTAAGCCAAAGTACAAATTCACTAAAAAATCTAAATTCTACTTATAATTTAGATCATACTAGAAAGAGAGATTACTCTTTTTTGTAGCATTGCATTGAGAATAAAGATGTAAGATTTCTTCATTAGAAGTTGTTCCAAATGTGCTAGTTCAGAACTTGCCTTTGAGGCTAGCATCTTGGATGCAACTTGTTATCTTAGAAATCATCCATCATAATTTCCTTAGAAACTGAAACAACAGCATAATCCTTATTTTAGCGAGTTATATGCATAAGTTCAGATCTTAGTTAGTTTATCTATGATATCCAAATTAATATTTAAATCTATAGGATAAACATATTTACAAACCTGCTAAAACTTTGAGGTAATATCTTCACTAGAAATCATAAATATATTTGTGTAGAAAACATTTGAAAATGAGCTGCTAAAAATTCTTAGTTGTAGGTTGTTCCACTTTTGCTTGTCACACTGAAAGTGGGAGCATGCTGAAGTGGTGCAACCTGCGACTTAGGATTTTCAGCGATATTTTCATAGTTTTTCGGAACAAAATATTTATGATTTCGGTAAGTTACCACATAAGTTCAGTTTCGAAGTTGGTTTATCTATAGTCATAAATCTAAACTGCGTCAAAGAAGCTCATTTGATCACTTTCTGGAAGGCCATTTAAACAATCAAATTTTCTAAGAAGCTCTATGGCAGCATTACCAATCTTAGAACGTTTCTTTACATCATCTACTGAATTAAATTCCTTTTCCTTTGCAGCATTTGCTATACCTTCTGCCGCTACATTTCCCATACCTGCTATACTGTTTATTGGTGGTCTTATTCCATCTTCTTCTAGCTGGAATTTTGTAGCACTAGATTTATATAAATCAATTGGAAGGAATTTAAATCCTCTTTCATACATTTCTAAAACTATTTCAAGGTCATCATACATATCCTTATCTTTAGGACCAGCATCATTTCCAAGAGCCTGAATTTCCTGCATCTTTGCTTTAACCTTTTCTTTTCCAAAGATCATAAATTCTGCATCAAATGCTTTTGCTCTTATAGTAAAGTATGTTGCATAATAAGCCTGAGGTATATGAACTTTAAACCATGCTATTCTAAATGCCATCATTACATAAGCTGCTGCATGGGCTTTAGGGAACATGTATTTTATCTTTTTACAAGACTCTATATACCATTCTGGCACATCATGTTCTCTCATCATAGCTTCATATTCTGGAAATTTAGGTTCTTTTAAGGCTTTACCTTTACGAACAGTTTCCATTATTTTAAATGCGGTATTAGGTGGAAGTCCTTTTCTAATTAAGTAAACCATGATATCATCTCTTGTACATACCGCATCACTTATGCTGGTGATTACTCCATTATCAATTAAGTCCTTAGCATTTCCAAGCCATACATCTGTACCATGTGAAAGTCCTGATATACATAATAAATCTGAGAAAGTTTTTGGTTTTGTATCTACAAGCATTCCTCTTACGAACTTAGTACCAAACTCAGGAATTCCAAAGGTTCCAACCTCTGAATTTATCTGCTGTGGAGTTACCCCAAGAGCCTTTGTTGAGAAGAATAAGGACATAGTATCCTTGTCATCCATAGGAATCTCATGTGGATCAACCCCTGTTATATCTTGAAGCATTCTTATAACTGTCGGGTCATCGTGCCCTAGTATATCAAGCTTCAATAGATTTTGGTCAATAGAGTGATAATCAAAATGTGTTGTTATAATATCAGAATTAGGGTCATCAGCTGGATGCTGCACAGGGCAGAATTCAAATATTTCTCTTCCCTTTGGTACAACTATAATTCCACCTGGATGCTGTCCTGTAGTTCTCTTTATACCAGTACACCCTACTGAAATTCTCATTGTTTCAGCCTTGTTTATTGGAAGATTTTTTTCTTCATAATATTTTTTAACATAACCAAATGCTGTTTTTTCTGCTATAGTACCAATAGTCCCTGCTTTAAATGTTGTTCCCTTTCCAAAGATAACTTCTGTATATCTATGGGCCTTTGCCTGATATTCTCCTGAGAAGTTTAAATCTATATCTGGTTCTTTATCTCCATTAAAGCCTAGGAATGTTTCAAATGGTATATCTATTCCATCCTTATGAAGCTTTTCTCCACAAACAGGACACTCTTTATCTGGTAAGTCAAAGCCGTTTAGAACTCCATAATCCTCAAAATCAGAATACTTACACTTAGGACATCTATAATGAGGCGGAAGCGCATTAACTTCTGTTATACCAGTCATATTTGCAACGAAGGATGAACCAACAGATCCTCTGGAACCTACTAAGTATCCATCTTCATTTGATTTCCATACCAGCTTCTGAGCTATGATATACATTACTGAGAATCCATTTTTTATAATAGAATCCAGCTCTTTATCAAGTCTTGCCTGAACTATTTCTGGAAGTGGATCTCCATAAAGTTCATGGGCTTTTTCATAAGCGATATCTTTTATTGTCTGCTCACAGCCTTCTATATGTGGTGGACATTTTTCAGGAGAAATTGGGCTTATTTGCTCACACATATCTGCTACTATATTAGTATTTGTAACTACAACCTCATAAGCTTTTGTTCTTCCTAAATAAGAGAATTCATCGAGCATTTCTTCAGTAGTTCTTAAATATAATGGTGCTTGATTATCTGCATCCTTAAATCCCTGTCCTGCTTCTAATATACGTCTGTATATTTCATCTTCAGGATCTAGGAAGTGAACATCTCCAGTAGCCACTACAGGCTTTCCTAATCTTTCTGCAAGTTCTACAATCTTTTTATTAATTTCTTTTAAATATTCTTTACTTGGAACTTGCTCTTGTCTTACTAAGTAATCATTATTACCTAAAGGCTGAATTTCTAAGTAATCATAGAAATTAGCAATTTCCTCAATTTGTTCTTCTGGTTTTCCAAGAAGTATAGCTTGATATAACTCCCCTTCACTACAAGCACTTCCAATAATTAAACCTTCAGAATATTTCTTAAACATGCTCTTTAATATACGTGGTTTTTTATAAAAATAATCTAAATGAGAATATGATACCAATTTATATAAATTCTTTAACCCCACGTAATTTTTTGCTAGTATTATTGCATGGTGAGTTTTAACCTTTTTATATGCCACTTTCTTAGCTTCTTCATCAGCTGCATATAAATCTATATCTGATAGTGTTTGTGCGCCTCTCTCTTTTAGCTTTTCAATCATTATGTTAAATACCTTAACAGTTGTATCAACATCATCTAAAGCTCTATGGGCAACTTCAACCTTTATTCCAAGATTCTTAGCAATTCTTCCTAGCTTATAAGATTTATAATCAGGGAATACATCTTGTGCTAATCCTAAAGTATCTATATAGGTAAAATCAAACTCATAGCCTAAAACTTTCGCATTATGCTTTAAAAATCCAATATCAAAGTCCGCATTATGCGCAACTAAAACACTTCCTTCAATAAATTCAAGCAATTTAGGGAAAACTTTATCAATAGTTTCTGCATTTTTTACCATATCATCAGTTATCTTTGTAACCTCTACAACTCTCATAGGAATTGACTTTTGAGGGTTTACAAAAGTACTGAACTTATCTATAACCTTGCCATCCTTAATTTTCATTACTCCTATTTCAGTAATCTTTTCTGTCTGAGGAGAAAAACCTGTAGTTTCTAAATCAAGAACACAGTATACCGTATCAATACTTTCTTCCCTAACATTTGTTACAGATGGCTTTTTATCAGGGGCAAGGTAAGCTTCAACTCCATATATGACTTTCATATCTGGATTATCTCTTCCAAGCAATTTGTGCGCTTCTGGAAATGACTGAACCACTCCATGATCAGTTATAGCAATAGACTTCATTCCCCAGCTCATAGCTCTCTTAATTAAATCACTAGCACTAGACATGGCATCCATCTGGCTCATTTGAGTATGCATGTGAAGCTCTACTCTCTTAACCTCAGAATTATCCTGTCTCTTATACTTCTTTATTCCATTTGTTTCAATAACAGTGTTAGCAATAAGTTCAACTTCATGAGAGAAATTACTATATCCTGCATTTCCAGCAAGTCTAAGCCCCTTAGCCTTTTTTATTCTAGAAAATACTTCATCATACTCAGTAGGCTTTGCAAAAATCTTGCAGGTCATTGAATTTGATCCATCATATAAGTCAAAGGAAATTAACATTTTTCCACTTCTTAATTCTTTTGCTTCTAAATTAGATATTTCACCCTCTAAAGCTACTCTTCCTTCATCAGGTGTTATATCATTAATTTTAATTATGTTTTCCTTAATATTAGCATTTCTTCCTAAAATCAAGAATGGATTACTTGCCTTTTTGCCATCACCCTCAGCTTTTACCTCTGGCTTACCTTCTTCAGCTTTAGGTACTTCAGGAGGATTATTGCTTTGGTTAATTTTTATTTCTTTAATAACTTTCATCTCATTAGCACGTTTATCTTCTGCAATTTTTACTAATTCTTCGCTATCTATTTGGTCAATAAAGTTGATATTATAATGTTTCCCGTACATATGCTTTATAGCTTTATTAATTTGCTTATCATATTCCATGGTTTTTAAGAAACCAGATACAGGAATTTTAAAATTAAAATTTATAGTATTTCCTTCTATTTCATAGTCACTATTATTAACCGCTGCCTTTAATGCAGGATACTTCGTAGATAAGGAATATACGATATTTTTCAATTCTTTTTCTATAGGCCTTATTTCGACCTCGTCACTATACTTTACAATAATTTTAGAATCATTTAATCCGAATTTGTCTTTTATGAAACTATTGAAACTTTCAATTTCCCCTAGTTCAATATAATTATCTGAACTAATTTCCATTTCCAGCACTTTAGTTTTCTTACGCAAGACTACGGATTGTATAACAGCAGTATTTATGCTGCCAGCGGATTCATAATCACTAAAAGCTTCATTTATTCTCTTCATACTACTCATTAACCTTTTCTAAAAAATTTTCAGTATGCTACTATTATATAGATTAAACTTGCAATTTGTTAAGCTTCAAAAAAACGCATAGAAATAATTCTATCAAAAAAGTATTCCTATACCTCCCTCATATTTAATCTAGATAATATTTATATTATTTTTCAATCTCAACTAATTTTTCATTTGTACAATAATTAATCAATTAGTAGTTTTCCGACATTTAAAGCATATAAATTAAAATAACAAGCGCAAAATACCATGATTATTTTTCATTAAGCGAAAAAGCAGATTGGACTCATAGCAAGTCTATTAGTGCAATTTACTGATGAAGCATAATGGAAAATAGGCACTTATGAAAAGAGCAGCTATGCTGCAATAAAGAACTTTTCTTGGCAGATATACTTGTTACTTTTTTGATTATGCCTAACTATCATTCCATAATCTAATAATGTTGTCAAGGCAAAAGAATGTTTGCTAATTCTATTAGACGTTGAATTCACTAGTAAATTAATAAATAATAAAATTTGCATACATTCTTCTTAGAGTGAAACTATTTATTTTAACTCAGAATGGCACCTGCCAACCGTTTCCTTTATTGCCATAGCGTTCTCATTTTCTGATGAAATAACTAACTGACTTATGTAATTATTATTAAATATCTCACAGTAAAATTCCTTACTCATTTCATCAATTTCTTCATAATTTTCACTTAACTTCTGTAATAAATCCTCTTCACCAAGTCCAGCGTTATCTATGAAATAATATAAATTCATTCTATTTACATATTCTTCAATTCTTTTAAAATTATACTTATTTACAACAAATCCAATTACATAATCTCTATCAGTTTTTTTAGTTCCCTTTTTTATGCTAATACCAAACATAGATACTTCTGGTACCTTCTTTATTTCAAACTTCTTATATGCTATTCTTGAAATTCCTAAATGCTCTACTATTTCTTCAACCGGAACCTCATGCTCCACTTGATTTCCAAAATACAACATTCTAGAGTCCAAAACTATTAAACAAAGGTTTTCTCCAATCATTTCATTTAAAACCTTTACTTTAAATTCATCGCTTTTCTTCATTCCATAGTATTCCACGAAAGTTTTAACTCCATCCTCATCTTCTTCGCTTCTTACCTTTAATTTATTCCCGCCAAATAAAAACATATTTTCCTTCTCCTTCATCAAGTGATATATAACATTATAATATATAACTGCTTGTTTAATAAATTAAAAACTGTAGAAATTTAAAATAATATTTTAAATTTTTATGTAGTATCTATAGATAAACCAACTTAGACCTGAACTTATGCATATAACTCACCGAAATCACAAATATTTTGTTCCGAAAAGCTATGAAAATATCGCTGAAGGTTCTAAGCAGCAGGTTGTATCCAATTTAGCATGCTCCAACTTTCAGTTTGACAAGCTAAATTAGAACACCCTACAGCTAAGAACCTTTAACAGCTCATTTTCAAATGTTTTCTTCACAAATATATTTATGATTTCTAGTAAAGATATGAGCTTAAAATTCTAGAAATTTTGTAAATCTGTTTATCTAATAAGCCGAATTTTTAAATTGGATATCTATATAGATATCCAGACTAAAACCTGAACTTATGCGCATGCCTCACCGAAATGAATAACATACTTCTGTTCCAGTTTCTAGGGAATTCTGATGGGTGATTCTAGGCTATAAAGTTGTATCCAAAGTGCTAGCCTCAAAGAACAAGCACTCACAGAGAAAGTTCGAAGAACGAAATATAAAATGCTGATAGAGAAAGTTCTTCTTACCAAATGTAAAATTTGGAGCATCACTTTTGGATTCTCACTTTTTGAACTAGCACATTTTTAGGGAAAGTAGGCATTGATGGCGTCGTTGAATCAGATGAAATATTCTTTAAAGAAAGCCAATATATGTAGGACATACTCAATGTAATATTATGCTAATTATGTTATAATTAGTTGAATAGGTAACTAAAATATAATTAACAATAAAAAGAAAGGATGTAGCACTATGTTTAATCTCTCTAAAAAAAGTTTTTTAGTTGATTTGGATGATTCTTTAACTTATCCATCTGCACAGACAATTTGCAATACGATTGAAAAATATTGTATAAGTTCTAAAGAAAAGTGCCAGTTTGTCAGTACCGAAAAGCCAGTTACATTCTATTTGGAGGATAAATTATTTTCTACTGAAATCACTATGGCTCGAGGTGGGTATATGATTAAGTGCCTTGAAAAATAGTAAGTAGATAATTCCACTATTATTTTTTAGTATATTTCAACATTATAAAAAATAGCCGAATTTAAAAGTATCTTGTTTTCATAAACACAATTAAGACTATATTTATGTGTATATTATCCGAAATTAAATGCATATTTGTTCCGACATGTTAAGAAGATTTCTCTAGAAATTTCTAAATGGAAGGTTGCTTTATATTAGAAATATTAAAAGGAATAACTAAAGTGATGTTTACTTTAATTATTCCTTAAATTTAATATCTTAATATTTCAGTATTATCTCTACTTAATTATAGAGTTTTATTTTTAACTTCATTATTTATTCTTTCTATTAAATCTTGTAAATTTAATGTCCCCTCATCTCCATTACTTCTGCTGCGTAATGAGATATTATTTTCTGCTTCTTCCTTTTCTCCAACAATAATAATGTAAGGAACCCTTTCATTTCTAGCTTCTCTTATTTTGTAGCCTATCTTTTCATCTTTCTGATCAATTTCAACTCTTATACCTTCTGAGCTTAATTTATCTTTAATCTTTTCTGAATAGCTATTAAATTTATTTGATATAGGAAGTATTTTTACTTGAACTGGAGAAAGCCATGTTGGAAACTTTCCAGCAAAATGTTCTATTAGTATTCCTATAAATCTTTCGATACTTCCAAATACTACTCTATGGATTACTATTGGTCTATGCTTTTCTCCATCACTACCTACATACTCTAATTCAAACCTTTGAGGCAATTGAAAATCTAACTGAATTGTTCCACATTGCCAAGTTCTGCCTATGCTATCTTCAAGATGAAAATCTATTTTAGGTCCATAAAAAGCTCCGTCACCCTCATTTATTTTATATTCAAGATTTAATTCATCTAAGGCACCCTTCAATGAACTTTCTGCTAATTCCCATTCTTCATCACTTCCCATTGAATCTTCTGGCCTTGTAGAAAGTTCTAAATTATACTTAAATCCGAATTTTGAATACACCTTGTCAATTAAATTAATAACGCCTTTTATTTCTGACTTTATTTGATCTGGTAACATAAATATATGTGCATCATCTTGTGTGAATGCCCTTACTCTCATAAGACCATGGAGTGCTCCAGAAAGCTCATGTCTATGAACTCGTCCTAATTCTCCAACTCTCATTGGAAAATCTCTATATGAATGTGATTCTGATTTATAAACTAACATTCCACCTGGGCAATTCATTGGCTTTAATGCAAATTCTTCTTCATCAATTGTTGAAGTATACATATTTTCTCTATAATGATACCAATGCCCTGAAGTCTCCCATAGTTTCTTATTAAGCATTATTGGAGTTTCAATTTCAACATAACCATCTTCGTAATGTAATTTTCTCCAAAAATCTATTAAGGTATTTTTTAATATTACTCCTTTAGGAAGCATAAATGGAAATCCTGGACCTTCTTCTGCAAAAGTAAATAACTTTAATTCTTTTCCTAGTTTCCTATGATCTCTTTTCTTTGCTTCTTCTAAATTATGCAAATGTAATTCTAATTCTTTCTTACTAGAAAATGCAACTCCATAAACTCTTTGAAGCATCTTATTTTTTTCATTTCCTCTCCAATATGCTCCAGCAACGCTTAATAATTTAAATGCTTTAATATACTTTGTTGATGGAATATGAGGACCTCTGCAAAGGTCTATATAATCGCCCTGTTTATATAAAGATATCTTTTCAGCTTCAGGAAGATCCTTAATAAGTTCTATTTTATATGTCTCTCCCTTTTCCTCCATTAATTTTATTGCTTCGTCTCTAGAAATATCGATTCTTTCAAAGCTAAGATTTTCATTTATTATTTTATTCATTTCTGCTTCAATTTTATCTAAATCTTCATTTGATAATGAATTTTCAATATCAAAATCATAATAAAAACCATTGTTTATTGCAGGTCCTATAGCAAGCTTTGAATCCTTATAAATTCTTTTAACTGCTTGAGCCATAACATGAGAAGTAGAATGTCTTATAACTTCAACTGCTTTTTCATCATCGTAAGTCAAAATATTTACCTCATCATTATTTTTTAATTTATAATTTAAATCTACTAATGTCCCATTTACTTCCCCCACTACTGCGACTTTAGCTAAGTTTTTACTAATTGAATTTGCTAAATCATAAATACTAGATTCATCTGCAATTTCTTTTATTGATCCATCTTTAAGTTTTATATTTATCATAAACTTGTTACCTCCTTCTTTAAGATTTTTTAAGATTCTTTAAAATTTTATTGTATTAGATATATCTATAGATATATGTTGCAATTCACAATGCACATTTCACAATTCACAATTACGGATAAAATTCTTGCAATATTTTTAGAATTATGATGAAGAATTATTTTTGCAATATATAGGTTAATACTCGATAACACAACTTCTTCCAAATTGCGTCTCATACTTTTTTAAATTCATATATTTTTGTACAAAAAAAGCACCCGTCCCAAGCCTTGGGACGAATGCATAATATCCGTGGTTCCACCCAAATTGAATTAAATAAACTCAATTCTTCTCTAAAATTTTTAACGATTTTCACCGATGGCATTTCACAAAATCTGCTAATAAACCATAGCTCCAGGGTAGTTTTTCTCATAGTCATATTTAGAAATGCTTACAGTCGGTGACATTTCCTCTCTGAAAACTGTACTCTATAATACTTTTCCCTTTCATTGCCTGCGAATATTTAATTATTAAGAGTTTACGTGCACTTTGCTCTTATTAATAATAAATACTAGCACTTTTGTAGTATCTTGTAAATAGTTTTTATTACAATTTATTTTTTGATTTATTATTTATGACTAAGCACTTACTGTGATTTTGCTTGCACTTACACCTGAATTAATTAAAATCTGTTTTAATGCTTGACTCTTTACATAAAATGTAGCCTTTGTACAATCATAGAATGGATTAATTCCTATACCATTAGGCATTTTTTGGTGCGTTGATATGCTTGTTACGCTATCTGGAATAGTTATGCTGGTTAAATTTGTGCAGCCTTCAAATGCACTTCTTTGTATACTTGTTACACCATTTGGTATTACTATGCTTGTTAAACTACTACAACCTTGAAATTCATTCTCGTTTATGATTGTTATACCATTTGGTATTGTTATGCTACTTAAACTGCTACAACCACTAAATGCACTATGGCCTATGCTTTTTACACTATCCGGAATTGTTATGTTTGTTAAATTAATACAATTCCTAAATATAGCATCCCCCATATTTGTTACACTATTTGGAATGGTCAAAGTTGTTAAACCACTACATCCAGCAAATGACTGAGGCCCAATAGACTCCACACCATTTGGAATAATTATGCTTTTTAAACTCTTACACCCACTAAAGGCGTATTCATTTATAATTTTCACACCATCAGGAATAGTTATACTTTGTAAATTACTACATCCATTAAATGCATATCTATCTATACGTTTCACACTATTTGGAATATCTACGTGTGTTAAGTTACTGCAATTCATACATACTATAGATTCTATACCCGTTGTACTATCTGGTATCGTTATGCTTGTTAAATTTTTGCAGGTAGATGTCGATGTAAATCGTATACGTTTTACATCAGTACCATCAATTTTATTTGGTATCACGACTGAGCTATCAGAACCAGTATATTCTACTATTGTTCCAGTTGATTTATCAAATTTAAAGTTTCCGCTTGTTGTAAGTTCTGTCCATGCACCGCTTTCATTTAGATAACACCCATCAATTGTTGTATCTTTAGCCATGTAGCCTTTAGAATCAAAATAATACCATTTAGAATTAATTAGCCTCCAGCCTGTAGCCCATGAACTTCCTTCTGTATACCACCAGCCTCTAGGATCACTCTTCCACGCTGCACTCGCTCCTATTGGATTTAGTGCTAATACTGAAGCTACAAATAATGAACTCGCTATTACTTTTATTAATCTCAAACTCTTCATTCTTTACCCCTCCTATGTAATTTATCGCATTTAATGGAACAATATATAATTATACCATATTTCTGGTAATGTTTTCATTATTTATTCTGCAAACAACTTAAAATTGATCAATAAAAAACGTATTTTAGTGGTATAACACATAAAAAAAAATCGTAAATTCAATCTCTTGAATAATACGATTTTACAATTTGTTATTTAATTTTATTGATTCATAACTTAAGAAAAATAGTGTATTAACAATATACATCTATTTGTAAACAAATCAAGTTTAACTATCAGATTTCTAATTAATGTTTGCATTAACTATAATAAAAAACCGCATTATATAATGTTAAAATTTGGCATACCACAAAACTTAATACTATTATTTTCGTAAACTTTACGCATTGATTTTGGGTCAAGTTAAATATCTTAAATAAATTCTTCTTAACCTTTAAAAATAAAAAGCAAACTAAAATTAAGGAAAACCATATTCCAAATATCAATACATAAATATGAGGTATCCCATAAGTTACAATATTAGCAACATCGCCCCTTAAGAATATATTACGGATTATAAAATAATTAAAGAATTCATTTGTATTCCAAAATAAAAACAAGTATAAAACATAACATATAAACTTGTTGAGATTTCTATAAAAGAATATTAACAATATGATTATACTTACAGCAAAAATAAAATTTACAATCAAACCTGCTGCTGATATTAATATTGCTTTATATTGTATTAATTTTGACACCTTATTATAATCAACATTTTCACTTATTCCAAACATAAAAATTTTTGTACTATAATTAAGATCAAATGGATTGTTTTTAATAGCAAAAAAATATGCTGTGATTGAATGACCTAATTCATGTGACAAAGTTGTTAAACATGAAGTTATATACACAAGTATATATGGAATTATATATATAATAATCTTTTTAAATCTTTCCATTTTTACTCCTTATAAACTTATTACTTTAGTTGCTATTAAATCCCATTATATCTAAAGTATAACACATTGTGTAAACATCATATTATTAAATTTTCAAAGAATATTTTTTATTAGTTGTTACGTCAATTCTACAAATCGTGCACTAAAAAATCGTAAATTCAATCTCTTGAATAATACGATTTTACAATTTGCTATTCATTTTTATTGATACATAACTAATGAAAGTTGCGAATTAAGGGTAGAAACTAATTAATTTTAACCTTATGTATTTTTATTAATAATAACAGTTTATAAGATGATCCCAGCATAATTTACAAACTTCTGAATTCTGTCTTTCAAGAAACCATTCTGAATTCTTTTTAATATTTCTTTGGCTTTTTCCTGCTCTCCATAATTGTAATAAAGGTATGCCACCTCGTACATCATTGCTTCATCAGCACAATTGTTAGGTTCATCATTATTAATATGCTCTAATAATTCTTCAGCACTTGGAATTGTATTAAAAAATTTAATTATTACATTTTCAATATCAGAAGCAACAACCTCGTTGAATCCTTCACCAGTCTGTTTATTATATCTACTATCTAGTTTATCTTTTAATAACTCCTCTTTTTCATCTTTTCTAGTCTCAGTTAGGGAAACTGCAATCAATCTGCTGTTCCATAAATCTAACATATAGGGTGGGTAATGAAAATTACACAAACCATTTTCCCATCCAATAAGTGAATCAGATTCTATATCAAATATTGTTGCCTCCCATTTCTTATCATACTTTTTACCTATAGAATCGTAAAATGAAGGCATAGCTATACATACCTGTAACCAAAACCTGGCATGAACTCTACTATTGTCTCTTGAAAATTTAACATTGCATACTTCTGTAAGACCATCACGCTTACGATAAAAAGTCTTTCAATTTTTTCTGAACCCTTTCTCTTTAAAACCTGGTACAATAACATTATCAAAGGTTTCATGGAGCATTTGTGCATAATTATACTTTTCAGAAAGACTGTCAAGATAAGGGCTGCCATAAGAAAAATTATCCATATTTAATCACTCTCCATCTAAAGTATATACCTTGACTTTGTTGAACAATAATTTACTATTACGTTTTATTTTAGTATTGTGTATCAAAAAAATCGCAAATTCAATCTATTGAATAATACGATTTTACAATATGTTATTTAATTTTATTGATTCATGATATAAGAATGTTATGAATTACCTCAACGATAAATTGAAATTTGTTTGTTCTATAGGCTTTCAGCAAATCTACATTTCTTACTTGTTGATAGAAATCTTAACTATATTAAATAATTGTTGTATACATAATTTATCTTAATAACATAAATTATCGGCAAAATATTTTATACACTCTTTAACATCTTTACGTATCTTCATATTTTGATTAATAAATATTACAAATGATTCTATTTTCTCCTCTATAATGCACTCGATAGCCTGTGGTACACAGTTTTGATGTTCCATTTGATAGGCAAGACTACATAATACACATACTATATCTGATAATAAAGCCCACATATATGATTCTTCTTCAGTTATCCCTTTACAATAAGCAAATTCTACTATATCGTATCCATCTGCTGAATCAACAGTTTCATATATATCATCAGCAGTAATTTCATTATTTGTTATCCACTCTTTGCATATACCAATTACCCGTTGTCCTTCTATATAAAACTCTTTATTCTTCACATTATCATGATAGGCATTTAAAAGACTTTCTCCATTAGTTAATAGCATATCATATTGTTCTACTAAAGTCATATTGTTGTTTCTCCTCTCTTTATTTTTGATGTGTTTAATAATATGATTCAAATATTCTTGTGATTTCCTTTGGTAAATCTGTTCTACACTACAAATTTATAATTTATTTACTAATACACAATAAATTACTATTCTATATTAATTATAGCATATTTTGTAAAATCGCATTATTTAATTTTCAAAGAACATTTTCATAATTTACTTCGTTAAATCTACATATTGCGTAATATAATAGAATTCCGCATTAAAAAAATCGTAAATCCAATCTTGAATAATACGATTTTACGATTTGCTATTTATTTTTATTAATTCATAATTTTATGAAGATTGTGTATTAAACAAAAATAGTATTACATATTCTTTAGTAGCGTTACTTATGTTAATATTTTACAATTACAAATATTAACATAAGTATTGATATAACTAATCCTATGATTCCGACCATACGATTATATTTTATTACCTCGTCACTTGGTTCAAGGTTTTCATTTTTAAATTGCCACTTCTTACCAAATAATGCACTTTCTCTTGGGTAAAATATTGTATATAACATCACACATGCAATTGGTATAAAAAGAATTACTGCAATAAATATAGTAGCAAATTTCATCTCTATCCCCCATTTTCATTTTCAATTTATTCCATCATTTTACACACCTTTTAGTTTTTTTGCTCTATAACATTTCTGTTTTAGTTACTTCAACTATTTTACTATTATGAATCAATTATAGCATATTTTGTAAAATCTACATTATTCAATTTTCAAAGAACATTTTTATAATTTACTACGTCAAATCTACAAATTGCTCACTAAAAACTCATAAATTCAATCTAATAAATAATACGATTTTACAGTCTGTTATTTAATTTTATTGATTCATAATTTATTAGTATTGTGAAGTACTATACATAAAAAATATCACATTATCTATCTATTACTATGATAATGTGATATTTAAATACGTTATTAAATTTTAAACAATAAATAAATCTTTTTAATCAAAAATAATTCTATTTTCTTTCCTTGGCTGTGGTTTACCATTTTTAGATATGTAACCAAGAGGAATTATACTATGACATTTATAAGTACTATCTAATCCCCATTTTTCCTTACTTTTCTTACCTAATTCAGTTTCAAATGTTTTTTCTCCTCTTGAAATACAAACAGAACCAATATTTATTTCTGCTGCTTCAAGCATAATATTTTGACTTGCAACACAACAGTCATGAATTGCATAAGGATAATTATCTGGTGCAAATAAATAAATTACTACAGGAGCTTTATAAAAAGCACTTTTAATACTATCATCATCAGCAATACTTCCACTTGATTTATCGTTTCTCCTTGCAGCTCCGAAAAGTTCTCTATTTATCTTTCCCAATTCATCATTTAATCTCTTATCTTGAACTACAACAAATTTTACCGCTTGTAGATTTCCTGCACACGGCGCCCATAAACCAGCCTCTAAAATTTTCTCTAACTCCTCTTTTTTTATCTGTTCTTCTTTAAAAAATCTTATAGATCTTCTTTCTTTTATAACTTCTAAAACTGTCTTCATATAATATCAGCTCCTTCATAAAACTATTATATAACGACTTTTTTTATATGAACAGTACGCACAAAAAAGTCTCTATAATCGCTCTTTATACAAATGTCCCCATTGCTTCACTGTTTCGCTTTGGTCCATCTATTAAATCTCTTATAATTAATAGTTTCCACTTACTGCCCAATATCTGTACAGTTGTGGCAACATCACAAACAGGCATATCTTCTTTCTTTATCATAACCTTAGCCTCCGTAATATCTATTAAATAAACTTTCTTTTGTTTAATAAATATTATAACAGATTTTTAAATATCACATCATTCAGTTTTCAAAGAACATATTTTATTTACTTCACAAATCTACATTATACATATTTATTTAATAATTCCACATGATAAATTTAATTACTTACTTGTATAACACTCGAATTATGAAAGGTGGATACCCAAATGAAAAAATCTATTATTGTATTTTCTATTTTTCTATTTATATCATTTAGCATGAATTCAATAACTTCTGTCGCTCAAACTAATACTTTTTCTGAGGGGATTTATAGTATTGAGGATTTAAAATTACTTCCAAATGTTCCGTATAAAGTTCGAAATGTTTCTGGTGGTAGGACTTTTATCACCATACTTAATGAAGATCTGATAATGGAACAATCTATACGCTTTGAGCCAAACTCATTGCAATATATCTTAAATCCTATGCAATATGGTTATAAAATCATAATAGCTGGTAGTGGTCAATTATCTTTTACATCTTAAATTTCAAAATTCCCAAACTACTTAGCATATTAGTTTGAATTGAATTGTTTGAATACTTATTTAAAAATTATATTAATATTTTGAATTATATGAAGTTAACCTTCATATAATAAAAGGAAACCTCTTGGTTGTTATTTTTATCTTTTAGTTACTCTTTATTTATAAGTCTTTACACTTTTGTCCATTAATTTTTGAGTTCCTTATTTTTAGGGAGCTTTTATTATTTTTATCATGAATAATTTCATAAAATACTCATAAACTAAGAATGTCTCCATAATCAGATTAGTACTCCATTTTCAATCCATTTAATATGGGAATATGATATTTTAATTACGTATTATTTAAGATATATTAACGTGTAATCTAATACCCCTCAAATATTAATTATCACATACATATACGCCCCTTTATTGGGGCATTTTTTGTACCCATTTTTTAGTATTGTGCAGTACTTAAATAAAAAAATACCGCAAATTCATTTTTATTGAATAATGCGGTATTTTTTCTATTCTTTATTTTTATTACTCCATAAATAATGTAATCAAGACATGACTATCTAGATATATTTATTTATTTTCTAACCATTCTTGAAAACTAAATGCTAATTCCTGCATTTCATTAATAAATCTACTAGCATGATAACCGTCACAGATAGCATGATGTACTTGTATTGATATAGGAATAAATATTTTATTTTCTTGTTTGAAATACTTTCCTGCAGTAAAAATAGGAATTAAATATGTTCCTTCATTATACACATTCAAGTTAAATCCTGTAAAACTTACCCAAGGAATGCTTGATACAGAAAACGTATTGTCAGGCTGATTTGATTTCGGAGTAAACTTCATGATATTTCCATAGTTTTTTATATCGTCAAGATAATCACTATAAAAACGTAAAAAACTTTCATTATATTCCGTCCAAATACTTGAAAATGTTTCGTTTTCTTTATGAAAAATGGTATAGCTCGGATTCATGCTGTCCCAATATCCTAAACTACCATTATGATCAAAACAAATACGGAATTCTTTATGATTATTAACCACATTTGCAATCATATAAATAAGTGTAGGATAAAATTTAATATTTTTAAGTTTAATTTCATACAATAGATCAGTTATTTCTATATTGGCAGTCATACTATAAGTACATTTCACATTGTTTAAATAATGTTCAAAGTATGGCTTTCTACTCCAATGATTAATATCTATTAAATTAAAATTCATAATTCGGGCCTCCTAAAAATTTTCGTAATTCTATTTTAGAAGGCTTTTTTCCGTGACCTAGCCATTTCAATCTCCTTTTTACAATGATATTTACGCTTTAGTTTATTATAGCACATTCTGTAATACCGAACTATTCAATTTTCAGAGAGCATTTTTTATTGATTCATAACTTAAGAATACTACGAATTACTCTAATATTTTACTTTTTCTTATCTCTTGTTATTTTAACATCAGAATTACTACTAATATTAATTTTTATTTTTCCATCCGCATTTGCTCCAACATTTTTTAAACTATACTTTCCTTTTGTTAATAAATTATGTTATTGTTGAACAATATGAGAAAAGTGCGTAACATTTTTTATTAAAAATAATTAGGTATTTCTATCTGTGGAGCATTAGTATTTATATCCCAAGTATTAGGCTGGCAATAAGCCATTAAAAGACTTGATGTACGTTTTTGAAAATTATTGGGTAATGCTTCAAATTTAAGTTTATTATAAAAATCTGCACCAATATCTGAATATAAAAACCAAATATCTATAGGAATATCTCTATTTATATATGACATAGTCCTTTCTATTAAGTTTGACCCATAGCCTTTCCTTCTTAAATGTATTGGTGTAGAAATAGAACCAATTCCTCTTATTTCTAATCCAGTACCACAATTAAGATGATTTAAGTTATGTATAAGTAACGAACTTGATAAAACCTTATCATCATTTTCTAATACATACCAATTTCCATTTGCATACTTAATAGACGACTTACAAGTTAAAAGATAATCTGGTTTAGAAAGACCATCGCCCCAAGCATCATAACCCATCATGTATATTATTTCAAAGTCCTTTTCTTCTGCTTCACGCAAATTCATTCCAATACCTCCTGTCAAAAATACATAAAACCTGTAGCAAAATTTCATACTAATATTTATTATAATATATTCCTCGGTTGAGACACATTTCTGTACTATTGTTTATCTATATTATAAACTAACTTTTCAACCTTCATCAATAGAGGGCATAGTATGTTCAATTTTAACATTATCAAACTTCTGCTGTGGTAGTCCAAACCACTTACAAAATGGATTGTTGCAATGGTTCATTCGAATAGAGGAAATCTTTGATTGCCCTTTTAGGTATGAGGATTCAAAAACCAAATATCTGTATTTCTTACCGAAACTTGTAGCAGATGTTTTTACAAGCATTTTTGCAGATGTAATGAATTTATTACATTTGTTTTTTCTTCTGTAAAAGTTGGTGTAAAATTTAATATAAATTATTACACAAATACCTTTAAACCATTGATTTAAGCCAAAATAAAGGAGTGCAAAAATCAATGTAATTTTGCACTCAAATATTATTGTATTTTTTGACTTTGCACCCTTTAAGTAAACCCGTTAGAATATTCTATACTTATTTTTAAAAATTTTCAGTTAAAAGTTCTTAATTGTAGGTTGTTTAACTAATGCTTGTCATAATAAAATTTGGAGTAAGCATTAGTAATAAAACCTGCAATTTAGTACTTTCAGCGATATTTTCATAGTCCTTAGAAATAACATTATTTCTGCTTTCTGAGATTTACATGTTTCTATGTGATTAAGCTGCTTTTTTGATAGCTTTCAAATATTTCTTTCCTTTTTCTGTATCATATTTTCCTTCCCATTTAGAAATAACGATAACAGCTAATGAGTTTCCAATTATATTAACAACAGTTCTTGCCATGTCAACAATACGATCTATTCCTGCAATGAAAGCTACTCCTTCTACAGGTATACCTACAGAACCAACGGTTGCTAATAAAACAACAAAGGATGCTCCTGGAACTCCAGCCATACCTTTTGATGTAACCATTAATACAAATACTAAATTTATTTGCGTAGCAATTGGCAGATTTATCCCATATATTTGAGCGATAAAAAGTGCTGCAATAGCCTGATATAATGTAGATCCATCTAAGTTAAATGAATACCCCGTTGGAATAACAAAAGATGTAATAGCTTTCGGACAACCATACTTTTCCATCTTCTCCATAAGTTTTGGTAAAACTGCTTCAGAACTTGCTGTAGTGTACGCAAGAATAATTTCATCTTTTAAAATCTTCATAAGTGATATAATGCTTGAACCACATATCTTCCCTATCAAGCCAAATATAACAAATATAAAGAAAATCATAGCTACATAAACACTAATAACTAATTTACCTAATGGAATTAATGAAGCTACTCCAAATTTAGAAACTGTTACACCAATTAATCCAAATACTCCAAGTGGTGCAAGTTTCATAATTTGATTAGTTACCCAAAACATTGAATCCGCCACACCTTGACAAAAAGCAAGAACAGGCTTTCCTTTTTCTCCAATTGCAGCAACACCTAAACCAAACATAACTGAAAAGAATATAACTGCAAGTAAATCACCTTTTGAAAGAGATTCAAAGATATTTGTTGGAACAATATTTAAAAATGTATCTGCAAAACCATGGCTAGATACAGTTTCAGCTGTATTCATATATTTTTCGATACTAACTGACGAAAGTTGTTGAATATTAATTCCACTTCCTGGATGAGCTACATTAGCTACAACTAGTCCTATTACAATGGCAACTGTAGTTACTATTTCAAAATACAGTATAGTTTTTCCTCCTATTTTTCCTACCTGCTTAATATCGCCTACACCAGCAACACCAACAACAAGTGATGAAAATACTATAGGAACAACTATCATTTTGATTAATCTGATGAATATATCTCCAATAGGCTGTAAATATGATGCTACAACTGGATTGCCATAAAAGGCAGCTCCTATTGCAATACCTAGTACAAGCCCTAGAAGAATTTGAAATGCTAATCCTAATTTTTTCATTTTAATATCCCCCTTCTAAAATGCTGCAACTTAGAATTTTCTCGTTTCAAAAACTTACTACAGAGAATATATTTGATAAAACCTTATAAGTATTTAAAAAGACAAAATTCCAAATTTAAACATAATCAATAAAAAAACAATAGATTTTTATTAAAAAAATAATGTCATTTTACTAAATTTCTTATTGCTTTTATAATCAAGCGTTGACATAATGTCTCACTTTTGAAAATTTATACAAGAAAATTCAATTTCCGCATGTATTATAACACAAAAAATCCTTTATTCATATGTTTTTAAAATTCTGAATAATCAAAAAAATCCATTTTAGGCTTATCAAAATATTCGTTAGTGCGACTTTTATAAATTAAATTCATTCAAATTTCAACTCAAACATTATACGTTAAACCCTCTATTCTAGTGCCTTAAGCGCATATTACAAGATTCTTTCTTGTAATATATTATCTATTTCAAACATCTTTATATGAATTAAAAAAAAATTTTTCATGTCAATTAATTAATATGGAGTTTACTATGTGCCAAGAACATAAAAATAAGGAGTGATATGAGGTTCAAATTATGAATCTCATATCACTCCAAATGACTTCTCTTGCTATTTAATTTTAGACTCTGTTAAAGAACAGTGTTGATAATATACAATATTTTAAGGGAACTATCAAAAGTTCCTTTAATTCACATTTAAAGAAGATTTCGAACTAAATTTGCTTAATTCTCAATTATGCATTCATTTAATTGAATAGTTACAAATATTTACAGAATCTAAACATAGATTGCTTTTCTAAACCTAAAATTCTTTAATTTATATTATTACATTCCTGTTACAATTACTTTATTAAGTATTATAGATAATTCAATCATAAACTATACTTAGACTATGAAATATCTTTTAACCAGAAATGAGTGATATACTTTTGTGGAATGTTTTATTGGTAATTTTGATGGATGTGATTCTTAATTGAAATTCCAAATCTATGATTTGGTCAATTGAAATTACTCAGTGAACGAAGTGAGTCGAGTTTCCTTTGAACTATTCCAAATGTGCTAGTTCAAAAAGTGAGAATCGAAAAGTGATGCTCCAAATTTTACATTTGGTAAGCAGAACTTTCTCTATGAGCATTTTATATTTCGTTCTTCGAACTTTCTCTGTGAGCGCTTGTTCTTTGAGGCTAGCACTTTGGATGCAACTTTATAGTCTTAGAATCACCCATCAGAATTACCCAGAAACTGGAACAAAAGTATATTATTCATTTCGGTGAGGTATACGCATAAGTATAGATATTTTTATTTATTAAACTGTTTTTAATTCATTGCTAATAGATTTTTTTCCTGATATCCCTGGCTCTGTCATATTAAATGGATCTAAAATTTCATTTAGTTCATCTTCACTTAAAAGTCCTGCTTCTAATATCAAAGTTCTAATAGATGTCCCTGTTTTTATAGCTTCTTTAGCTAGGTTTGCAGCTGTTGAATATCCTACATGTGGGCAAATTGCTGTAATTATTCCAACACTGTTTTCTACTAAATCACGGCATCTTTCTTCATTTGCTGTAATACCTTTTACACAATTATCTATGAAAGTTTGAACTGCATAAGTTAGAGTATCAATTGATTGAAATAAACAATAGAATATAATTGGTTCAAATGCATTAAGTTCTAATTGTCCACCTTCTGCTGCCATTGTGATTGTCGTATCATTACCTATAATATTGAATGCCACTTGGTTTACTACCTCAGGAATAACTGGATTAACTTTTCCTGGCATGATAGAGGAACCATTTTGTTTTGCTGGAAGATTAATTTCTCCAAATCCTGTTCTTGGTCCAGAAGACATTAATCTTAAATCATTAGCAATCTTAGATAATGTTACTGCACAAGCCTTAACAGCTCCTGATACTGCTACAAAGGAATCCAAGTTTTGTGTTGAATCTATTAAATCAAAAGCTTGTATAAGATCCATTCCAGTAATCTCTGATAGATTTGGAACAACTCGTTTAAGATACTTTACGTCTGCATTAACTCCAGTACCTATTGCAGTTCCACCCATATTAAGAACTCGCATCTCATCCATAGCTTTTTCCATACGGTTAACATCTCTCATTATAGCTACTGAATAAGCTTTAAATTCTTGACCTAAACGAATTGGTACTGCATCCTGCATTTGAGTTCTTCCCATTTTTATTATGTGATCAAATTCTATGGCTTTTTGTGAAAATGCATCATGTAATCTATATAGCTCACTTTGAGCATGTTCCAATAATTTTAAAGCAGTAATTTTCCCTGCAGTTGGTATAACATCGTTAGTAGATTGTCCACAGTTTACATGATCATTTGGATGTACAATAGAATATTCTCCTTTTTTACCTCCAAGTATCTCAATTGCACGGTTGGCTATGACCTCATTAGCATTCATATTAAGTGAAGTTCCTGCTCCACCTTGAATTGGGTCAACAATAAAGTATTCATGCAGATTTCCTCTTAATATCTCATCACAAGCTTTTACAATTGCATCTGCAATCTTTTTGTCTAAAACTCCAACTTCACAATTTGTTATAGCAGCTGCTTTTTTTATATATGCTAAACTATTTATAATTTCTGGATGCATGAACAATCCAGTAATCCTAAAGTTTTCAGCAGCACGCAAAGATTGTACACCATAATATACATCTTCAGGTATATCCTTGCTTCCAATTGAGTCGTTCTCCTTACGGAAATTGATATCTTTATTTTCTAACTTTATTTCCCTTATCATAACCTTCGCCCCCACATTATAATCGGCACTTCTTGTATAAATTATTGGTTTATTATCAAATTCTTCTAATTCATCTGTTGACTTCATTATAAGTGTCCTCTACAATATAATCAAATACATATAATAATATAAGTATTATAGATTTTTATTTATATGTGGAGGTTATTTATGTTTAAAGGTATGGAATATGTGTATGAGGTTAACAAGGAAAGAAGTTTTTCAAAAGCCGCTCAAAACCTGTATATTTCTCAGCCCTCCCTTAGTGCAACTATAAAAAAGATAGAAGAGCGTGTAGGTTTTCCTTTGTTTGACCGAAGTACAAATCCAATTCAATTAACTCCTTGTGGACAGGAGTATGTAAAATGTATAGAAAAGATTCTTGATATTCAAAATGGATTCGAGAATTTCTTAAGCAATATGAACGAGTTACGTACTGGAAATATAGCCATAGGCGGAAGTAATCTTTTTGCATCTTATATTCTTCCTCCTATAATCACAGATTTTAGAGAAAAATTCCCACTTGTTTCTATTCATATGGTTGAAGCTAATACTGCACTTTTAGAACAGCAACTCTTCTCTGGTGCTTTAGATCTTGTTATAGATAATTATGAGTTTAACGAAAATATATATTCTAGACATAAGTACTGTAATGAAAACTTGCTTTTAGCTGTTCCAAAGAAATTTGAAGTCAATAGTAAAACCATAAATTATCAATTAACTGCTCATGACATAATAAATAATAAACATCTTGATTCATCTACACCTAGTGTTCCTTTGGAACTATTTAAAGATGAACCATTTCTATTTTTAAGATCTGGAAATGATACACGAAAACGTGCTGAGAAGATATGTCAACATCATAACTTTTCACCAAATGTGATTTTAAAATTAGACCAGTTAGTTACGTCATACAACCTTACCTGCTATGGAATGGGCATCAGCTTTTTAAGTGATACCCTTATAAGATATACAAAACCTGACCCTAACGTAATCTATTATAAGCTGAATGAGGATAGCATTTGCCGTAACGTATATTTCTACACCAAAAAGGGAAAATACTTCACACGAGCAATGGAAGAGTTCTTAAAAATGGCTATACCTAAAGCGAATGAAGATATAACTTAAAATTATATGATAAATTATCGAAAGGACAGATACTCTGTTGTTTCTGATATAGCATATATTTATGTGGTAACTTACCGAAAGCAGAAACATTGTTATTTCTCAGGACTATGAAAATTTCGCTGAAAGTGCTAAATTGCAGATTGCATCACTAATGCTTGCTCCAAATTCCATTGTGACAAGCATTAGTGGAACAACCTACAATTAATAACTTTTAACAGCTCATTTTCAAATGCCTGATGCATAAAAATGTTTCTGTTTTCTAGTTGAGATATATTTTATAGTATAAATCTAGTTTGTAATTATTTAACGTACGTAGATGGTTGTTATTCTTTTTTTATCATTTTTACAGCGGAATATTCCCCACATTTAGGACATTTCACATGTAATTTCCCATTAATTCTATAACTATTAATTTGATTTTCAAAAATATCAAATTAATAAAAACATTTTGTACATTGAAAATTACGTTTTTCTTTATATTTAGAATCTATCAATAAAATAACTGGTATACCCAAAATAAAAAAAAGACCTACTATAATTATTATTGCCGTACCCATTTAATTCACTCCCATATTAAGATTCTTATGCCTAGATTACTATAATTACTACAATTACTATTATTTATCCAACTATATATTAAGTAACAATGATCTTGTTATTTTATTGTGTATTTATTTCATATCTATAGCCGCCTTTTCTTGGCAGCTCATTTTCAAAATCGCAGGCTGCTACAGCTTTATATCCTAATGCCCATAAATTTTCTAATAACATTGATACACTTGAAATATATTGCTCTTGTTTAATATCAGCTATAGGTTCTATTTCAATGTAATACCTTGAGTATAGAAATCCATCTTGTTTTTCAAATCTTAACGATTCATTGAAATCATCATTTTTTCTTAATTCCAATTCCATTGAATTTGAAGCGATTGTCCATCTTTCTGTAGTTCCCGACACAACATCTTTAATAGATCTTAATAAACTAAGCCTCTCTTCATTAGTATCAATAAATACTTTGCAAAATAAATTTTCATAGTTATTCATATTTTGTATTTAGTGAGACATTATACATAAGAGCTAAACTCTCACTAAAAGCCCCCTCTTTTCTTTTTAAATTATTCTTTGTGCAATATGCTAACAACCTCGTTGATAATTTGTCATATATGAACATTGTAAAGTTCTTATTTGCATAATATACCTCTAAGACAAATACATCTGAAATTCAATTTCGTGTTTTAGAGGTATATTAAAGTCTCCAATCAAAGGAATTGATGGTTTTAACTTTCTTGAAATATCAACTGCATTATGATATAACTTTGCCATATCGAATCCTCTTTTTTGATAAAACCTTATAGCATTTATATTGTCATTTGTTGTAATTAGTTTGATTTTTTTGCATTTATTTTCCTTTGCTCTTTTAACGGCTTTGCTTAAAAGAGTACTTCCAATACCTTGTTTCTCTATTAAACTATCTAAAGACATAATTTCGCATTCATTGTCTTCTATTCTATATGTTATTAATCCAATAATTTTTTCATTTTCATATGCAGCATAACCATCTAATATTGTCATATCAAATACTTTTCCTCTAATCACCATATCTGTTGAAAACCAATGAGAAATAATAAATTGATTTATTTGCCTTCTGTTTTCATTTGATATTAGCTTTATCTCCATAATGACATCTCTCCCTATTAGAATATATTCTTTGGCAATAAATTATTATTTTTTATTAGATTATAGTTTATATAAAACTTATTATAACATTACTTCCAAAATATCACACACACTTTACATACATTTGCTTTCTATTTTTTAAATCTTTTATTTTCATATATGAATGTGCTACGTTACCTTAAATTATAAAGTTTTTAGCCCTTATTACATCTTTATATTTATCAAATATTTGAGGCCATTTGAACCACACTACCAATGCCCACATATGCTCGCTCTTATATGTCCTAAAATTTTGTACATAAAAAACGATGTAGATATTCTAATATAAGCTATCAGGGCCAAAATAAAAATACCAACTTTTCTTAAATTGAAATGTTGGTATTTTTATTTTGGCTGTATTTTAATGCGATGTTAAAATATATACTAAAAAATTATATATGAGATTGTCCACTATAATACTAAATATAAGAAAATTGTGAACTAGTATCTTTTTATTTTATTATAATGACTATGACCTTTATTAAATCATTTTCCTTTGGACAATAATATTTTATCAAGAATTATATTAACTGGTACGTATATTAGCAGCCATAATCCCAAATCAATTAATAATTTTAAATTTAATATTCCTTCAGAAAAATTATAATGAAATCCTGTTAAGTTATAAATAATGTGAGCAATTATAAACGTTAATATAACTGTCAAGATATTCACATAATTTTTTCTACTCATTTAATTCCCTCCTATAATTCGCTCAATTTACTATGTTGCATAAAAATTTACTGTTACGTCTTATAACAAAATTGGTACTGTTTATTTTTTATTGCCGCAGATATGTATACCAGTCAATATCGATACTAAAGTTCCTCCCAAAATTGCATATCCCCAAATATGCATTTCTATTTTGGTAATTCCTAAAATAACGCCAGAAATTGCACCAAATGCAATAGTAAATAAAATTGATTCCCCTAATCTATGTTCTAAGATCATAAAGGTTCACCTCTCAACCATATGTGTTCGTAATTATTTATACTAGTGCAATACTCATAAATTCTAAGTATTACATCATTGCTTACTATTATAACATATTTTGTAAACATCGTATTATTCAATTTTAAAAGAACATTATATTAATTAACTGCTACGCACTTTAGTAGAATTGAGTAGTAAAAAAATCGCAAATTAAATCTCTTGAATAATGCGATTTTACAATTTACTATTTATTTTTATTGATACACAACTCATATTGTGAAACAACATTATCTATTATCAGTAAGTTTTATTGCTGAGTTAATAGCATTTACAAGTTCCTTAGCCATTTCTATGTTCAGACTTACCTCCGCATCGCCGCCATGCTTTTCCGTTACTCCAATTATAATCTCTTTATTAAATACACTAACAATAGCACCTGCAATGTTATCACCATCCGAATTTTTACCTTCGATATATTTAACCAATGTCCTCTTAAATTCCATATTTCAGCACTCCTTTAATAAGTATATTAATTGATGATAATTTACTATCATGTATCAATTATAATATATATTGTAAACATCACATTATTCAATTTTCAAAGAACAACTTTTTATTTACTACGTCAAATCTACAAATTGCTCACTAAAAACTCATAAATTCAATCTAATAAATAATACGATTTTACAGTCTGTTATTTAATTTTATTGATTCATAATTTAAGAGCAATGTGCATTAACTGTACTTAATAATTAGGTTATTTTCTTTAATGTTCTTTATCTTCTTTGCTATTTGCTCTTTGAATAAAGTTCTGCCCATGCTGGAAAAAATCCAGCATTGATAGCAATATTCTGTGAATGAAAATGTGATTGCACTGTTCCATAAAACGGTATTTTCCCTCGTTTCAAAATCTCATTTTTTAAAAGTCCAACTAAGTTTGCACCAATACCTTTACCTCTATACTTAGGTAAAACATCAATGCCAATTTGCCACATAGTTTTGCTATCTGAACTAGCACCTGCCATACCCATTATGTTATCTCCATCAAATGCGGCAACTCCAAGTACATCTGGATGTTTTTTATCAAAACCAAGTGCTTCATTAAATCTATTATCATTTTCAAATTGCAAAAGTTCTTCATGCTCATACCATTTTACATTAGTAATAGGTTCTACACATAACTCATTTAGATTTGGTAGATAGTAGTGATGGATATCTGCTATCTCATGTCCAAATTCTTGCAACTTATTGTCAATTTCACGTAGATTTGAACATAAAAAAAACCATGCACCATTTCTATCTACAAGTTTTTCTTCACACCAAAGCATTATTGTAGGTGAAGTTCTTATAATTGCCTTGCCACCAAAACAAAGTACTTTAAAAAAGCATCCATCATTTTCATAAATTCGTCTGCCATCAATAAGTTTGTTATTCACTATTGTATTTTTTTCTTTTGCAAAATCAGACACTTGGCAATTATAATCAAGTGCTAATTGCTCCTTCGCAATTCGTATAATTTCAGTTTTTGTATACATAATTATTACCTCTTATTTTTTAATAATCGCTAATTCACGCTTATTTACTATTATTCATCAGGAAGTTTTATACAGCACTTATTATAACATTATTTACAAAATATTACACGCACAATGCATCTATATGCTTTATATCTTTAAGTCTTTTATTCTAATGTATAAAGGTAACGCTTACTTTGAGCCATAAAGTTTTTAGCTTTTGTTATATCTTTATTTATATGAAATACTTTAAGTCATTTGAACCACACTACCAATCCCCATATATTTTCTGATAACTCCTAAAATTTTGTACTTCCAATCAAATAATTTAGATATGCTGATGCCAACATCAGGGCTAAAATAAAAATACCAACTTTTCTTAAATTGAAATGTTGGTATTTTAATGAGATAATATTTAAACTATTTTCGTATGCAGTCATTTTCACACTCTCCTTTATAGATCATTGCTCCTAACTTTAATTACAGGTATGCCATATTTAAAATAATTTTTTAAAAAACTTGGCAATTCCTTTAGTAATGATACCTATGAATTGTGCTAGCCTTCCGAAAATCATCCCAATTATTATCATTATCAATACAAAAATCACACCTATAACTGTTCCCATTGAAATCCCTCTCTTCTACAACTTTTTATTTAATCATTCATATTTTTAAAAAATGGATCATAGCTGCTATTTTCATTCCATGAATATTCAATACTTTGACTAATCTCTAATGCTTTTTCTTTTCCTATTAAGTCTTCTATCAAACCCAATGCCATATCAATTCCTGCGGATACCCCAGAAGATGTATATATGTTGCCATCCTTTACCCATCTTGCTTCTTTTACCCATAGTACAGCTTCATTTTGTTCTGTAACCCATTTAAATGCTCTTTTATTTGATGTTGCTCTTCTTCCATTTAAAATTCCTGCTTTAGCAAGTAAAGCTGAACCTGTGCATACACTAATTATGTATTTTGATTCTTTGGACATATTTTCAATGAAGTTTATAAAATCATCGTCATTAATTTTTTCTCTTGTACCACTTCCACCTGGTACAAATAAAATTTTCAAAGTATGATTGTCTCTTGTATATAAATTAGTATCAACTCTCACTTTTTGAGAACTTTCAATAATTCCACCATCAACCGATATAAAATTCAATTTAAAAATATCCGGTAATCGTCCAAATATTTCAACAGGACCAAATACATCCAGTGTTTCAAATTCATCAAATAAAAGTATATCAACTCTATAATTCATGTTATCAACTCCCCTTTTTATAGTTTTAGAAACAGCTCACATCATTAATTATTCTTAATTTTAAAAGTGCGGCCCGCAACTAAATAATACTTATTTTTTATAATTAAACATTAATATCATTAAGGCTCTTATTTCTATATACTAAATCATCTCTCTCTTCAAATTCTTGTGATTCCCAAAAGGAATTTCCTAATTCATTTGTTTCAAAAGCTACCAAAGCAACCTCATTAATTCCTTGCTCTTTTAATGCCTGAATTGCTGTATTTACTAATTTTGTGCTTATTACTTGTTTACGGACAGTATTACTAACTGCTGTATGATATATAGAACCTCTTCTCTCATAATGCCCACTCAAAATAACACTAATTACCTGCTTTTCATTTAATATAAACTTTATATGCTATTTATAAATACTTATACATTTAACGAAATATCGTAAATGCCTCTATCACTTCTGTGTTGCAATTAAAGTCTTTAAGTATAAGTTCAATTCCTAAAAATTCATTTTCATTATAATCAACATTGCATAGCTCTTCTCTCTTACTGTATGTATTAGTCATTTCATTAAATAATATTGTTACCATTTCATCAGTCTGCTGAATATTTATGTTTCCTACACTCTTTACCTTAGGAAGGATGAACTCACCACAGCACTTGCTTTCATTAAAAATATTTATACCTATCCATTTGTTATCTTTATCAAATAATAGCTCACACAGGGTATCCTGAATTGTCTTGACTTTGACATTAGACTCTTTTAATTTAATATATATTAGAGAAAGGTTACTTAATTTTTCAAATGTTATTTTCATAAAAATATTCTTCTCCTAACGTTAATTCATAATAATTTACTATTACATTTTATTTTAGAATTGAGTACTAAAAAAATCGCATATTCACTCTCTTGAATAATGCAATTTTTAAAATTTGCTATTTAATTTTATTGATTCATGATAAAAAAATATTGTGTATTACATCTATATTATACACAGAAACATTGCAACTTCTGGATCATGATATACAATTCAATTTATTCTTTACTTCTATTAATGCGATTTAGTTTTGCTGGCAATGCGCAAACAAAAAGGGCTGTAGCTGGTCCAAAAACAAAAAAGCCATCAATCGAAGATCTGTATTCTTTTGCAATATTTAAACAATCTATCATTAAAGAACCAACAATACTAAATAAAAAAGCAATTATAACCAAACCAACTCTTCTGATTATTTTACCACGTATAAATTTTTCTATATCTACTTTTAAGCAGATATTAAAACATATTAAAAAGGATACTACATATGTTGCAAGTGCTAAAAAATAATAATAACTTTTCATAAAAACAATTTTCCTTTCAATAAATAAAATAATCTAATAACATTGTATTCCAATTATAACATATTCTCCAAATATTAAAATGTACGTTTTTTTATTTACTACCTCATAATTTACTATTATCCATTAAATTACAACTTATATAACACTTATTATAGCATTATTTACAAAATATTACACACACAATGCATATATCTGCTCTATATTTTAAGTCTTTTATCCTCATATATTAATGCTGTACATTACTTTGAACCATAAAGTTTATAGTTTTCCATAAAAACATAATAAAATTTACTTAACCATTAATAAGTATTGACTAAAAGTATAAACGGATATATTATAGATAAATACAGTCTGTAATGTATTTGATTAAAACAATTATATTTAGGTTATAAATAACTTAAATAATCTTCGCTCTAAAAATAAGATTTATATTAATAATAAAGTTATAAAAAAAATTTTAAAGGAGATGTTTATATGTCAGAGTTTTGGGAAAAAAGTTTTTCAGAAAAGCAAGCAATGTGGGGTTTTGAGCCATCAAGCACTGCAATTGTAGTTGCAGATTACTTTGCTGAAAATAATCTGAAAGATATCTTAATACCAGGTGTTGGATATGGAAGAAATATAAAACCATTTGTCGATAATAACATGGATGTTACAGGAATCGAAATTTCTCAAACAGCAATTAATATAGCAAGAGAAAATGGAATTAATAATAAAATTTATCATGGATCAGTATCAGATATGCCTTTTGAAAATAAACTCTATGATGGTGTAGCCAGTTTTGCACTTATTCATTTGTTAAATGAAGCTGAAAGGAAAAAGTTTATTAATGATTGCTATAACCATTTAAAACCAGGTGGATATATGGTTTTTACAGCCGTTTCGGAAAAGGCTCCAATGTACGGCAATGGCACGAAGCTTGCTGAAAATTATTATGAAACAACGTATGGGGTAAAACTGTTTTTCTATAATTCTAAGTCTATAGAGAAAGAATTCGGAAATTATGGTCTTATAGACTTTGTAGAAATTGATGACATATATAAGGATAATCCAGATAAACCTCCAGTAAACTTTTTAATGATCAAATGCAGAAAGGAAATATAAAGCTGATAAAGCTAAACTTTTATGCTTACAATAAAATGATGTAGTGTGTTAGCAAACTATTATGACAAAAATAAAAATACTGACTTTTCTTAAATTGAAATGTTGGTATTTTTATTTTGCCTATGTTTTAATATGACGTTTATATGTGGCCTAAAAATCACAAGTGAGATTGTCCACCTATGACACTCAATGCAATAAAACTACATACTATTTAATTTCTGCAAAAATTTCATGTATATTTCCATCTGGATCAGCAAATAATGCTGTTCTTTGATTCCAAGGCATATCTTGTGGCTCGTGAACAGAAGTTGCCCCCTTAGAAATTAATGTCTTAAATGATTCATCAACATCATTAGGACTTTCACATGGGAAAGCAAGTTCAAATCCCTGTCCAAATGACTCTTTCCTATATTCGTCACTATACACATACATAACATCTCTCATACAAATAGCAAACCTTACTCCATCATTTTCAAATTCAACATAATTACCAAGATCATTTTCAATTCTAAATCCGAGAACTTGATTATAGAAATCTTTCATTTTATCTATATCATTTGTCCAAATAGTAATAAGATTAATTTGTGCTTTCATCGTATATTTTCCCCTCTCTTAATTTAACATATAGTTCATTTTATTTTACCATTACGTTTTATTTTAGTATATATGTAACCCAAAAATATCACAAACCCATTAATAATAATTTGATATTCACACCTGCTAATTATTTTTTCATCTCATGCAATGGGTTATTATAGCTAAATTACATTTGCTTATAATAAAAAACAGTTTCGTATTATCAGATCTTGCATATTTAGGTATTCGCCCCACCTCGATGCAGCCAATAGACTTATATAACAAGTTTGAAGAATCACCTGCTCTTGTATCTAATGTCATAAGACTTCGCTGTTCAGCCTTTGCTTTTTTCTCTGCATTCTCCATTAAGCACTTGCCTAATCCTTCTCTTCTGGAATCAGAATGTACCATAAGTTTTGCAATTTCTGCACGATGTGTTCCATTTTGTTTTTGACATAAGTGTAATTGCACAGTACCAAGTATTCTTCCTCTTACTTGTGCAATCCAAAGCACAACTCCTGTCGTCAATACCCCTCTCCAATATTTTTTTGCATCTTCTATGCTTAATGGTGGTAAAAAACCAACTGATGCCCCCCTTCAACTACGTTTATCAGTAGAAGTGAGAGCTCCTGCAAAAGATCATCTGAAATTTGTGTTATTTCCGTAATTTCAAAATTTTTATTCATAATCAATCTCCCTTTTAGTTTTTTAATTATTCTATACCCATATTATATAGATATAAAGCAAAACTTACCATATCATTGTCACATGGTAAGTTTGAATTAAATTGGGCAAGTTATGTACTAGGGATATCTGCATTAGGCCTGGAAATAGGATATTTATATATCTATAGAAGTGGCTGGAATATAGCCGTTGCTCCTCTTTTTGTAAGCATAATTTCAACAATAATATTAATTGTTGTTGGTATTTTCTGCATTCCAAAATTCAATTGTTACCTTTTTTTCATGATCTACATATCCAATTACTGGCGAGATAGGAATTTGTTCCTCAGTTCTCTTGTAATAAATAGTTAGTCACATCATCAATTGAGGTTCCTAACCCAATACCTTTACTTGTCTTCATATTTCTGTTTGTTTCAGAGTTAATAATAACTCTAATAATTTGTCTCTGTTTTATAAATTATTATCATCTATTTAAGAAAAATTTATATAGCTTCTTCACATTCTTCATATTCTTCAATATCTGATTTAATACTATTTTCTTTTTTACTGTCATCTTTTACATATAAAATTGTTCCTATAAGTGCAACTGACATTAAAATTGCAGCTATTTCAAAAGATACATCCATTCCATGAATACTCGCAGCTTTTGGTGAGGCTGCGTTACTTATCTTAGCTGCATTTGTCATAAGAGTAATAAGTATTGCAGAACCAATAGCTCCTGATACCTGACGCAATGTATTACTAATTGCAGTGCCATGTGCAATATATTCTTTCCCAAGTGAATTAATCCCCCATGTTGTAAGTGGAGATAAAATACAAACCAAGCCTATCATTCTCAAACAAAACATAATTGAAACATAAATTAATGATGTATTTTCACCTAAATATGAAAAAGCGAATGTTCCTGTGCAAAACAAAAACATACCTAATATACATACAACACGTGGCCCATATTTATCAAGAATTCTTCCAGTTACAGGGCTTAATATAGCAAATAAAAAAGAACCAGGAAGCATTACAAGTCCAGAAATAACTGCAGAATATCCACGTAAAGATTGAACATAAATAGAAAGTAAAATTGTAGCTGACATCATACCTGCATAAGCAATACAAATTAGTATAGTACTAACTGTAAAATCTCTGCTTTTAAATACTTTCAATTCTAATAAAGGATTTTCTATCTTAACTTGTCTTAAAACAAAAACAATAAGAGATACTGTTCCAACTACTAATGGAATATAAGTAATAGGGTTTTCCCATCCATAACTTCCTTGATTACTTACACCAGTTAGTATTCCTCCAAATCCTAAAGTAGATAAAATAATAGATATAAAATCTAGCTTGCTATCTTTCTTTATTTCTCCAACATTTCTTAATAAGAACATTGCTACTACAATATCCAAAATAGAAATACTAGAAACCATATAAAACAGACTTCTCCATCCCAAAAAATCTATTACAAATCCAGAAAATGTAGGCCCAATTGCTGTACCAAATCCCAAGGTAAGCATATATATCCCCATAGCTGCTCCTCTGCTTTCTTTGGGATATACATTTATTATAACGACTTGTACCAATTGTACCAAAATTCCAGCTCCTATTGCTTGAATAATACGTGAAATTATCATAACACTAATATTTTGAGCGCATATAGAAACAATACATCCTATTAAAAAAAGCACCATAGCTGAAATATATAATTTTCTTGTAGTAATTTTATTTACTAAAAATGCAGTAGTTGGAATAACTATCCCTAAAATTAGTAAATAAACTGTAGTTAACCACTGTGCAATACTGGCATCAACATTAAAATCTTTCATCATAGTTGGCAGTGCAGAAGTTAATACAGTCTGATTAAGTGAAGTTAAGAACGCTCCTACTATTACAATAGCTACAATTATAATTCTTTCTCTCTTACCTATATTATCTATTTTATTCATTCAACATCATCCCCTAGTTTATTTTTTAAGTTATTCAGTATAGAAACTTCTGCTTTTAATGCTTTTTCCTTCTCTAAAAATGAAAGCAATGCATCCATCATCAAAGAATCGTATAATCCCGCTTTAGCTTCTTGCTCTAACTTATTCGTTGCTTCTATAAGCTTGTTTTGTCTAACAAGAGCAGCATCTTTTTGTATAAGTTCTTTTAATTTTTTTATTGTTTCAAGAAAAAGTGCTTTTTCAGATGAGTATAAATTATCATCTACATTATCCTCTAAACAATAAATAACAGATTTATCAATCATAGGCTTTATACCCTTTAGCTTTTCAATTGTTATATCAATCATTCGTATAACATAATCTCCAACAAAATCTGGTTCAAATTTTTCATTTTTTATGCGCATGATTAAAACAAACTCATGTATTAAACTATCCATTAAAAATATGAGTTCCCACACAATGGATTTTATTTCTTCTCCATATACAATAATTAAACTCTTGCAATACTCATCTAATATTACATTTTTTTTCATCTTTTTTAATTTGCTTATTGACTTAGATTTATCTTCTGAAAAATTTTCTATTATTTCTCTGTTAAGATGACTGTCATAAAGTATATATTCCCATATAAGAATTATCTTCTTTTTTAATCTTTCTTTATCATCAATTTCAAGATTATTATCAATAGCTTTTGCACTACTTAGAAGCTTTTTACTAGAATATGAAAAAATTTCTTTAGCTAAATCTTCCTTTGTTGAAAAGTATTTATAAAAAGTTGCTTTTGATATCTTGCATACTTTTACAATCTCATCTATTGAGGTAGATTGAAGTCCTTTCCTATTAAAATATTCTTGTGCTACGTCCATAATCAATTTTTGTTTCTCATCCATATTAATCACCCTTCAAAACTTGTCAGTACCACGAAGTACCATAAAGTACTATTAAGTATAACTCTTTCTTTAATATAAATCAAGTTACTATTGTCACCCTAGGTCTATTTTCCTCAAAACGCAAAAAATCCTCGACAATATTTATTATTATTGTCGAGGATATGCTTGCTGTTAGCGAGCTTCGTCGAACAAACAACTGAAGTAACAATAGTATATTATAATTAACCTTAAAATATACTATTGTTACTTCAGAATAACTTACTATTACATTTTATTTTAGTATGACGTATTAAAAAAATCACAATACATGTCTGCATAACACGAAATTTCAATACTATTATTTACTTTTAACAATTTATTCAACTTTCTTAAACTACACATTTAAGAATTTTCTCAAAGCTATAATACTCCCTATCACCCCCATAAATGTTCCAACTATTGCAAATGGCCAAAACATTGAATTTGTTATAAATGCAGGTTGTACAAGAATTAATTCTGGAATAAACTCAAATGCTTTGGTGTAATATAAAACTGTTTATTTTTTTGATTTTGCCTTAGTTATTGTTTATAATTAAGCACTTACTATGATTTGGCTTTCACTTACACCAGAATTAACTAAAAGTTGCTTAGTTGCTTCACTGCTTACATAATAAACATGGTTGCATCTTTTCTAATTAATGTTAATGAGACGTGTCATTTACTAGATTAGCAATAGCTTCAACTATGCATTTCCACGTTCCTTTAGGCATATCATGTCCCATTCCTTCAATCAAAAGTAATTTAGCATTAGGTATTGTACGTGCTGTATCTTTTCCTGCTTCAACAGGAAACAATGGATCTGCAGTTCCATGAATCACCAGTGTTGGAACTGTTAATAATGAAAGGTGTTGTCTTCTATCTCCATTAGCAACCAACGCCGCATTTTGGCGTACAGCTCCTTGTGGATAATAAGAACGATCATAGCTTTCTTCAGTATATCGTATTGCACGTTCTTCTTCAAAAGGAAACCCTTTGCTCCAAAGATTTCTCCACATACTTAAAGTATAATCAATGTATGCATCTCGTCCATTTGGTGGCGTTGCTGTAACAATCTTCAATGTTTCCGGTGATATTTGTGGATTGTTTGGATTACCTGTAGATGACATAATGGAAATTAAACTATATATACGTGAAGGGTGTTTATAAGCAAAAACCTGAGCAATCATGCCTCCCATAGAAGCACCACAGATGTGAGCCTTCTTTATATTGAGCGCATCTAATAAGCCAGCCACATCATCAGCCATATCTTCCAATGTATAGGCGACGTTAATTGGTTTTCCCTCTTGCACTGACTTGTATATTATTTCCATACCAGGAATACCCAACCCATCGAATTTTGTAGACAATCCCGCATCGCGATTATCAAATCTTATAACTTGTAAATTTTCCTTTGCAAGCATTTCACAAAAATCTGGTTCCCAAAAATTTAGCTGAGCACCATTTCCTGCAATAAGTACTATAGTAGGATTTGTCTTCTCCCCAAAAATTTCATATTCAATTTGTATTCCATTTGCATTTATGCGTGCCATCGCATACATCTCCCTTTTGTATTTTTATTATTAATATAATACTATAAAACGTCTTTTTATCAATTTGTAAATAAACGATCATTATTTAGCATTAATTCACTATTACGTTTTATAGTAGTATTACACATTGAAAATATAATAAATTCAATCTCTTAAATAATAAGATTTCACAATTTAATATTTATTTTTTTAATTCATAATTTAAGAAAAATGCGAGCTAACTAAACGATAAATTGAAATTCAAAAATTCATTCATATATTTCTATCTAATATCCAAGCTTTTCATGAATTAAAACAACTTCATATTCACATCCTGTAGGTTTTCGATATAATACAGAAAAATTTCTACATATTCTCTGTGGGCTTTTACAGTCGTAACATTTATCCCCTTTTACCGCACATGGAGTTTTTACTCCTAAACGTTTTGCATTAAGAGGTGCTGCTATATTTCTTGCTCTGTCTAAAGCATCCTCATAATTTGAAGCTATTTTATTTTCACCAATAATTAAATAAACTTTATCATGTCCAAAACTGATTGCAGATACACGATTTCCAGTATTATCAATATTAATAATTTCTCCTGTTTCGGCAATTCCATTTACTGATGAAGATATAAATATCTGTAAGGTTTGCTTTCTTTCTTATGTCCATAGCACTCATGTTTTCAGGTAATCGCATATGCCAGTACACCTCATTATGAGATACTAGGGCATCATATAATTTCATTTCCTCTACTGTAACTGAGCCTCCTATTCCAATAGTTCTATTGCTCATTTGGTTAGACAAATACTTTGTTGCTTCATCTGCATGACTAAATTCACTTACATTGTACCCTAAGCATTCGAGGCTATTTTTAAGTTTTGTAAATTCCATAACTATGTCGCTCCTATTCATACTAAAATATTCTTGTGCTTCTCATAAACAAATACCTATTTATTTATTATTTAAATAGGTATCATTACATCTCAATAATCTACTATTCTGCATTAATATAGATTCATATGAACTAATATTATTATAGCATATTTTGTAAAAACATTATCTAAATTGAGTGCTACGCACTTTAATAGAATTCCGCATTAAAAAAATCGTAAATCCAATCTTGAATAATACGATTTTACGATTTGCTATTTATTTTTATTAATTCATAATTTTATGAAGATTGTGTATTAAACAAAAATAGTATTACATATTCTTTAGTAGCGTTACTTATGTTAATATTTTACAATTACAAATATTAACATAAGTATTGATATAACTAATCCTATGATTCCGACCATACGATTATATTTTATTACCTCGTCACTTGGTTCAAGGTTTTCATTTTTAAATTGCCACTTCTTACCAAATAATGCACTTTCTCTTGGGTAAAATATTGTATATAACATCACACATGCAATTGGTATAAAAAGAATTACTGCAATAAATATAGTAGCAAATTTCATCTCTATCCCCCATTTTCATTTTCAATTTATTCCATCATTTTACACACCTTTTAGTTTTTTTGCTCTATAACATTTCTGTTTTAGTTACTTCAACTATTTTACTATTATGAATCAATTATAGCATATTTTGTAAAATCTACATTGTTCAATTTTCAAAGAACATTTTTATAATTTACTACGTCAAATCTACATATTGTGTATTACTGCTTGCTAAATGTTTTAATATTCCCTAATAAGGTTATTTTTTCATTATCAATAATTATTCCACCAGCATTTGTGATTGCGTATACTTTCTCTCTTTTTTCTTCCAATACCTTATTAATGTATTTATTCTGAATTTCAGTTTCTTTATAGTGAACTTCAATATCAAAATCCTTAATCAAATTTAGTCCTGTATTGTATGTAAATATTTTATAATCTTCATCTGGAGTAATGTGATATTCTGATATTTGAATCATTGCTCCTGCACTACTGCCAATAATGATACCTGTAAAATTTTCAATATCATCAATAAGATTAAATTCTTTAAGGCGTAACATCATTTTATCTGGCAGACCACCAGTAAAAAATATTATGTTAGCATTTTTTATTTTAACTTTCGCATTTTCCTCTGTATCTTTAAAATAATTTATCCAATTTATATTTTCTTCTTTAATTCCGTGATTTAAAAATGGAGCAACAATACTTTCATAATATCTACCATTATTCTTACTATAGGCATTCTCCCAATCATTATCACTACTTATATTTTCGCCAAATGAAAATGGTATTATTAAAACTTTATCATTAGAATTTATATATTTCGATACTATATCTTTTGCCCAACTTTCATGAAAGTTATATAAACTAAACAACATATTTACCATAAATATCCCCCTTATTAATTCAAAACAATTACTACTATGTTTTATACTAGTATGCCGAACTATTCCTAACTAAACTTTTCATGCCATTGCTTTTTAATTGGTTTAAAATTCTTTTTTGAAAGTTCAGTATTACCTTTTTCTATATAATTTTTCTTGCATCGATTCCCATAGAGCGATTAAATCTTTCATCCAAGTAATACAATTGAGCACACTTGCTACACTTATATGCTTTCATAATTTAATCCCCTTTGTTTTAGAATTGCGCATAAAAAAATATCGTAAATCTATTCTTAGTTTTATGAATAGTACGATACTCTAATTTACTATTAAATTTTCAGATATAATAACATATATAAGTAACTCTACGAATTGGAATTTATCTCTTCTTACCTTTTTTATTGTTAGCAACAAAAATGCATAAAAAAGTAGCACCTATCGCAATCCAAAGGGCAATATTCATTTAAATCCTCCTCTCAAATTACTATTCCTCTTTTAGTATTATAGCATATTTTGTAAATATCACACCATTCAATTTTCAAAGAACATTTTCATAATCTACTAAGTTAAATCTACATGTAATGCATTAACTATTTTTATCTAATCTACAATCCCATATCCTATTATTTTATGATTATCCATTCCTATAAACACAAAAATATTATTAGGAACATAATTAACATCTAATATAAATTCAACACAATATGCATCCTTTCCCCAATAAGACTCATCAGTAAGTCTAACTCCTCCTGTTATAGTTTTTATAGAAATTTTGCTATCTTTCCATGTTCCTTTTACTTTCTTTTGGGTTTCTGAATCTAATTGATTAAATGCAATTTCTCTAATATCTTGTTCTGATGAACTTATATCACTACATTCTTTAATTCCTGCAAACTGTTCTCCCAAAATGCTCTTTAAATCAGAAATGATTTTCTCATTCTTTCCAATATACTGAACAATAATATTTCCCTTTTTAAAGAAGTGAGGATATGAACTCCAACTAGCACTTTTTGATTTTTCTTCCCCCCATGGTTCAGTAATTGTATATCCAAATCCATCTTTATCAATATTTAGTGAATCCTTTTCCATTTCTCTATTGCTATTATATATATATACGACTAATTGCTCATTATCCAACGTTATTATTTTTCTTGTAGTTGGTAAGAAATCTTCATCTGCATCCTTCATTTCTAATTTATATCCGTTTAATTTCAAAATGCTCGTGAAATCATCAATAGTCGTGATTTTTCCACCACTTTCTGAATTTGATGTATTACTTTGCTCAGCTTGAATCCATGCGCCATCAAAACCTATGTTATATCCATCAATTGTTGTATTTTGGGCCATAGCACCACTAGCAGATAAATAATACCACTTATCTCCATATTGCAGCCATCCTGTTTTCATATATCCGTTGTTATCAAAGTAGTACCACTTTCCGTCAATCTCTTTCCAACCTATTGACCATGAACTACCATCTGTATTCCACCATCCATTAGAATCCTGTTTCCATTCTGCATTTGCGACTATTTTATTTAATGTAAGTATCGAAGTTACTGCTAATGAAGTCGCTATTATTTTACTTAAATTTTTCATTTCCACTTACCTCAATTTCATTTTTTATTTATACATAATAATTTACTATTATGTATTAGATTATAGTGTTACACAACACTTATTATAACATTACTTACAAAATATTACACACACTATGCGTGTATCGCTCTCTATTTTTAGGCCTTTTATTCTAATGTAGAAGGTAACACATTACACTGAACTATAATTTTTTAGCTTTTATTATTCCTTTATTTTTATAAAATACTTTAAACCATTTGAATCACTTAATATAATTACTAATATATTTAGTTGCAGTACACATATATGCTCTGATATCATCTAAAATTTTGTGCCTCCAACAAAGTGATTTAGACATTCTAATATCAACTATCATGCCAAAATAAAAATACCAACTTTTCTTAAATTGAAATGTTGGTATTTTTATTTTGGCTGTGTTTTAATATTATGTTGAAATATAGTTTGAAAAAATTATAGCTTAGATTGTCCACCTATAATACTTAATATAAGAACATTGTGTCTTATGTCTAAATCATTCAAAAAAACATTGCAACTTCTAGATGATCATGCAATATTTCAATTTAGTCTTTACTTGTATTAATTGTTACTCATTGCCTATTACGATTTAGTTTTGCTGGCAATGCCCAAACAAAAAGAGCTGTGGCAGGTCCAAAAACAAAAAAGCCATCAATCAAAAATCTGTATTCTCTTGCAATATTTAAACCATCTACGACTAAAGAACCAACAATACTAAATAAAAAAGCAATTATAACCAAACAAACTCTTCTGCTTATTTTACCACGTATAAATTTTTCTATATTTACTTTTAAACAGATATTAAAACATATTAAAAAGGATATTACATATGTTGCAAGTGCTAAAAAATAATAATAACTTTTCATAAAAATAATCTTCCTCTCAATAAATAAAATAAATTAATAACATCTCATCCTAATTATAACATTTTTCCCAAATACTAAAATCTACGTTTTTTACTTACTACCTCATAATTTACTATCACGTTTTATTTTAGCATTGGGTAACAAAAAAATATCACAAATTCATACTGAATAATGTGATATTTCAATCTACTATTTATTTTTCCTATGTATACTGAAAGAAAACTGTGAATTAACTCAATCACACATTATTCTCGTTCATAGAACTATATTCCTAAATTACTTATTTGGCTCAGAATCCCATCCATTTAACTTACTATTTCCATTAAAAATAAGTTTCTGCTCACTTAAATAATATACATCTTCATCTGGATAATATGCCATATCGCCTTCTTCTTTAGTACCAACATCCAATATTTCCAATGTTTCATTCCCGGTATTTATGAATTGATGTGCTATATTTTTTCCTGCAGTTTTAGCAATAAAGTCTCCCTTTTTTATTAAATATTCTTTACCATCCATCCTCAGAGTTCCACATCCACTAATAATCATAAAAAATTCTTCTTGTTTTGTGTGGCTGTGATATTTAGCGCTTTTAGCTCCTGGTAATATTCTGTCAATATTTATATAAATTTTCTCACTACCAGCTGCTTTACCCAAATATGAAGTATTAGCTTTTCCTAGAAAATCTATTGTGTATTCATTAGGCAAATTATTAAGGTTTAATATATTAACCATAATTCAAAACATCTCCTTTACTTTTAATATATTTAATATGATATTATTATCCTTGAAATATTATATCAAATCTAGCTTTATTTTCTTTAAAAACATCTTTTTTCACTTACTACCACGTCAAATCTACAGATTATATATGATGTTATTCCATGGAAGTAATATCATATCTTATTTCTACTACTTTATCTTCTGCATTCCAAAATTCAATTGTTACTTTTTTCTCATGATCTACATATCCAATTACTGGCGAGCTAGGCATTTGTTCCTCAGTCCTTTTATAATAGTTAGTCCCATAAGCATTAATCACATCATCGACTGAGCTCCCTAACCTAATACCTTTACTTGTCTTCATATTACTGTTGGTTTCACTGTTAATAATAACTCTAATAATTTGTCTCTGTTTATTTGTAGCAATTTCTAAACCATCACTTAGTTTATAGTAGTTAAATAGTGCATTATCAATTTTTTCAAGATTTGTCCCGTATTTTTGTATAAATTCCTTACTATCAATACTCTCATACATTTGAATGCCATCTATATTTTCTTGGCCAAGAGTCGTTGTTTTGGTAAACATAAAGCTGCTTGACCTTTGGAAATATTTATAAGCACCAAATATAATACAGCAAATTAAGAGTAAAATAGTAATAATAATTTTAAATATCTTCTTTATTGAGAATTTTTTCTTTATAAATCCTAAAGTAAGAACTGTGGATGTTAACAAAAATATACTTATTATAATTCCGATAATACTCAACATTGATTCTCCTTATTATTACATATTTGCACTTGTTCATTAGATTATAGTGCTACACAACACTTATTACAACACCACTCGCAAAATATCACATATCCTATACATTCATTGGCTCTCTATTTTTAAGTCTTTTATTCTGCTATATGACTGTGCTAAATTGCTTTGAACTATAAAGCTTTTAGCCTTTATTATCTCTCTATCTGTATCAAATATTTTAATCCATTTGAACCACATACCAACACCCATATACGCTTCTGATATCATCTAAAATTTTGTGCCTCCAACAAAGTGATTTAGACATTCTAATATCAACTATCATGCAAAAATAAAAATACCAACTTTTCTTAAACTGAAATATTGGTATCTTTATTTTGGCTGCGTTTTAATGTGATTTTGAAGTATAGCCTGAAAAAATTATAAGTGAGATTGTCCACCTATAAAACTCAATGTAGGAATATTACGTTCATAATCCTAAATTACTTAAAATATGTTTCAAATCCATTATTAACAATATATGAACCCTTTGGAACTTGAATTGCTACTAAACATATATTCAGACAGTCAACACATGAACCCATTGCATTTAATAAACACAGAAATATAGTGAATCCATTTAACCATCCGAAAAAATTCAGAATAAAAGGTAATACAACTGACAGCAAAATGAAAGGCATAATAGAAATAATTAAAAATCTGCTCTTTTTGACTTTTTCAGTAGTGTAAACAAATCCGAAAAAGCCATTTATCCCCCAATATATTTGACTTGATTTAAATACATTAGGTATAAAACAAGCATGAAGAAATTCATGTATAGTCATAAAGATGAAAATTGCAACAACGTATATAAGAGTAAATAAATTTACTGTGAAATTAATACTAAAGCCATGCCCACTACTGCTAAAAATTTCTTTCAATTGTGGATATAAATAATAGTAAATAGCAATAGATATAATCCCATTTATAAGCATAAAAGGCACTGATAGTAACATTGCTATCCCAAAATTAGAGGGCTCTTTTAGTTTTGTCCATCCCTCTGATATTAGCTTAATACTAACTTCCTTATCTGCAGAAGGTATTTTCTTTAAATATCTCATTAATTAAAATCCTTTCATCAAAACATAATTGATTTTTATTGCATAATCCTTTTTTAGTCAAGTTACTGCATAAAGCTAGATTTATATAAAAAAATATACTTCAACTAAAAAGTAGAACCATTTTTATGCAGCAGGCATTTGAAAATGAGCTGTTAAAAGTTATTAATTGTAGATTGTTCCACTAACGCTTGTGAAGTGATAGTCCAAAATTTTCTTTTGGGTTCTTGAACTTCCTAAGCGAATGTAATGAGTCGAGCTTCCCTAGGAAATTGGGAGCAAGCATTAGTGATGCAACCTGCAATTTAGTACTTTCAGCAAAATTTTCATAGTCCTGCAAAATAACAATGTTTCTACTTTTAATAAGTTTTATTTAATTAAAATCTCCATCATATATTGCTTTTGCCATTGGGAAAGGTTCAAGTGCTCTTTCTAGAATTCCTTGAACGTATCCTATTAATACTCCATAATTTACGATTGGGATTTCATATTTAACTGCATTACCAATTCTTGAAAGCATAGCAGCTCTATTTAACATGCATCCTCCACAATGAATGATAAGTTTGTATTTCTTAACATCATCAGTAAAGGAATTTCCAGAAGAATATTCAAAATTAATTTGTTTCCCTGTCATTTGACGTACCCATCTTGGTATTTTAACTGTTCCAATATCGTCACATTGTCTGTGATGAGTGCATCCTTCTGAGATTAATACATAATCACCATCTTCTAAACTTTCTACTGCTTTAGCTCCTTTTACAAGCTCCATAAGATCTCCCTTATATCTTGCTTGCAATATTGAAAATGATGTAAGCATAATATCTTTAGGCGTATCTGCTGATGCCTTTAAGAAAACTTGTGAATCTGTTATAACAAGTTTAGGTTTTTTCTTTAAATTTTCAAGAGTTTCTCTTAGCTCATGCTCTTTTGTTACAATAGCTATAGCATCACTTTCAATTATGTCTCTTATTGTTTGCTGCTGAGGAAGGATTAATCTTCCTTTAGGTGCTGCCTTATCAATAGGTGTAACAAGAACAACTAAGTCTCCTGGGCTTATAAGGTCTCCAACTAATTTAAATTTATCTTCATTATCTGGTATTACACTTATAATTTTTTGCTTAAGCTCATCTATTCCATTTTTATTTAATGCAGAAACTGAAACAACAGTAGTTCCAATTGTCTTTTCTATCTCAGCTAATTCTTCTTTTTCTATGCTTTTCTTATCTGCCTTATTAAAAATACAAATTGTAGGTATCTTCTTTTCCTTTATTTGATCTATTATTGATCTATCATTTTCAGTAACTCCAACAGTAGCATCTACCACTACTAATGCAACATCTGTTTTTGATAAAACTTCAATAGTTTTCTTTTTTCTTGACTCACCTAATTCACTTTCATCGTCAAGTCCTGCTGTATCAATAATCATACAAGGTCCTATCGGAAGAATTTCTATAGCTTTATAAACAGGGTCTGTAGTTGTCCCCTTAACATCAGAAACAATTGAAATTTCTTGATTTGTAAGTGCATTTATAATACTTGATTTTCCAGCGTTTGTCATACCAAATAGAGCAATATGTACTCTTTCTCCAGACGGTGTTGTATTTAAACTCATATTATTTCTCCTTTGAATTAATTTTAATTACTCAAAAATATTTTTTTAAGTTGCCTATTCTATTATAATATAAAATATAAATATATACATTGCAAAATAATTCTTTATTTAAGGCACAATCAAAAAAATAATGGATCAGTATGTTTGTAGATTTCGCGTCATACTGTGCTAATAAATTTAGCTAATGGACTTGTTATGAACTTAATTTACTTTTTTGACTTATGCTAAATATTCAGCGCATTTTTTAAACTATTATTTTAGTTCATGTGCCTAATGCGGAGGTTAAGATGAAAGATAAAGATAAAATTAAATTAACTAAAGAAAAACGTGAAGATATGATTTCTTCAATAAAAGAATATTTTTATAATGAGAGAGGAGAAGAATTAGGCGATTTAGCGTCAAGCCAGATATTAAACTTTATCATAGATGAATTAGCATTAGAATTTTATAATCAAGGCGTCTATGATTCTTATAAATACATGACTAGAAGTATTGATGATTTATTATCAGTACAAAAATATTAAGGAGTGTTCATTTTGGATTATAGATTAGAACAAGATGTATTAGGTGAAAGAAATATTGATAATTCTACATATAGTGGGATAAATACAGCAAGAGCTTTGGAGAATTTTGATTTAAACAGCAAAAGTATAAATTTAAATTTAATACGAGAAATTGCACTTATAAAAAAAGCTGCTGCTATGACAAATAAAACATTAAAGTTTCTTGAACCCGAAAAAGCCGATGCAATAATAAAAGCAAGCGAAGAAGTTATAGACGGAAAATTTGATGATGAATTTAAACTAAGTGCATTTCAAGGTGGAGCTGGTACATCTACTAACATGAATGTAAATGAAGTTATCGCTAACAGAGCTATTGAATTGTTAGGTGGAGTTAAAGGAGACTACAATTTAGTTCATCCTCTTAACCATGTTAATATGTCCCAATCAACTAATGATGTTTACCCTTCTGCCCTTAGAATTGCGGCAATTAGATTGATAAGAAAATTAAGTGATTCTTTATCAAGTTTGCAAGAAGCTCTTCAAATTAAGGAGAATGAATTTTCAGATATAATAAAGCTTGGAAGAACTCAGTTAATGGATGCACTTCCAATGACTGCTGGGCAAAGCTTTGGAGCATATTCTAAAGCTATCGAAAGAGATAGATGGAGAATATACAAAGTGGAAGAAAGATTAAGACAGATAAACCTTGGTGGCACTGCTATAGGTACAGGTTTAAATGCTACAAATAAATATGTATTTATGATGACAGATATTATCCAAAACCTTACTGGTCTTGGAATAGCAAGGTCTGATTACCCTATGGACATTACACAAAACTGTGATATATTCGTAGAAACTTCTGGACTTTTAAAATCGTGCAGCGTAAATCTTCTTAAGATTTCAAATGATTTGAGGCTCCTTAATTCTGGCCCTCGTGGTGGAATAGGAGAAGTAATTCTTCCTAAGATGCAGGCAGGCTCAACAATTATGCCAGGAAAAGTTAATCCTGTTATCCCAGAGATGGTTGCTCAAGTAAGCTTAAGAGTTATTTCTAATGACAGCGCCATAACTATGGCAAGTTCTATGGGACAATTAGAACTAAACGCTTTTACTCCACTTATAGCAGAATGTCTACTTGAATCCCTAGAACTTCTTGAAAGAAGCGTCACACTTTTTAAAGATAAATGCATAAATGACCTAAAAATGGATGAGGATAGATGTTTAGAAAACCTAGAAAATTCCTTAGTTTCCGCAACATCCTTAGTTCCTCACCTAGGTTATGATAAAGCCAGCTTAATATCAAAAAAAGCCTTAGCAACTGGAAAGACCATAAGAGAGATTCTTCTAGAAGAACAAATATTACCTGAAGATATCATTGATAAAATATTATCTCCAACTGAATTAATAAGAACCCATATCCCAGGAAAATAAAACAAATTATAGATATCCAACTTAAAAATTCGACTTACTAAGCGAATATATTTACAAAGCTGCTACGTATTTAAGTTCGTATCTTCACTAGAAATCATAAATATATTTGTGTAGAAAACATTTGAAAATGAGCTGTTAAAGGTTCTTAGCTGTAGGTTGTTCCATTTTAGCTTGTCAAACTGAAAGTTGGAGCATGCTAAAGTGGATACAACCTGCTGCTTAGAACCTTCAGCGATATTTTCATAGCTTTTCGGAATCAAAATATTTATGATTTCGGTAAGTTACCACTTAAATTTAATTTTAAAGTTAGATATATAGATGTGCCCTTTAAAGTATATTTTTACTCTAAAGGGCACACTTTTATTTTAATAATAAAATCTTGGAATATTCCTTTCATCATCAAATCCAGGTATAACCGGTGGTCTAAATTCATTCTTTCTAAAGCTTCTGCTTGATTCAGTTGTATTAAGCTCTGCAAGTTTTGTTACTCCAACATAAATATCTGATATCCTATACCATGTTGCATAATCCACTACTCCTGTTTGAGGTAATGTAAATATTTGTTGAAATGTTTTAACTGCTGCAGCTGTCTTTGGTCCATATTTTCCATCTTCAGCTATCTTAGGAATGAGCGGATAATTTCTTGCTATTCTGTTTAACTGACCTTGAATTGCTCTTACAGCTGGTCCAGATGACCCAAGTGTTAATTCTCTTCCTGGGTATGACATTGGTATTCCTGCAACCTTCTCAGCTGTTGTTAATTCAATATTATTGCCATAGTAACGCGTTAATATATCATATGGTCCAAGACCTTGGCGTGATAATTCCTGACTTCCCCATTGACTTAACCAGTTAGGGCAAGTAACGCTCTTTCCATCGCAATATTGTGCAAAAAGTGGCTGCTTCTTTCCAACTCTTCTTATATATGTTGAGAAAATTTCATCTACAATTTCACTTATGTTATCATAAATATTTCTACCATAATTAAATGCTTGATCATAAGCTGTAGAACTTGTAATATCGAAATTTTTTCCCTTACCTCTATACCATTCAGTAAAGATTCTGTTTAATGTGAATGATACAATACAAAAAACATTCGCTCTTATGGCTGATTCTGTCCAAGTTGAATATATTTCGCATGAAGCAACATTTTTAATATAATCTTTAAATGGCACCTTATAATTTGGTGCTGATGGATCATTTGGACCACCTTGATGAACAATGACAAATTCAGGAACTACAGGCTGTGGTAATACAACCCCTGAAGTTGGCGGTGGTAATGGCTTATCTTCTGCCTCTGGTATCTTAGGAGGAAAATTTCCATTCAAAGTATTTGGCAGTATTTCTATAACTTCTTGTCTCATAGGGCCTCTGCCTAAATTAGTTTCTAAATTACATATCTGATATGCAATTTCTGTAGGAAATACTTGGCATCCTCTTATTATTATAGGATTAAACCCTTCCCTCTCAACAGTTATATCGTATAAACTGTAAGGTATTTGATTACTATTAGGATTTAAGGAATATTCCAATGGTGGTGCTGGTAGTTCTATAATATCAGTTAATCCAACTACATTAGTAATTAACTCAATAGTTCTGTCATTACCTAAAGTAGATTGTCCTCTTACTGTTATTCTAGCTCTATCTACTGGAATATAATCGTTTCCTCTGAAACATTGTATCTTCAAGCCACCTATTTTGGGTGTAGCACTTCCAGTGCTTGGTGTTGTTCCAGTATTTGCTGGGGCATTTCCTGTAATGTTTCCTGCACCTAATGTAGCACCTCCAGTACTTGGTGTTGTGACATTCCCATTAGCACTTCCTGTAGCGCCTCCTGCACTTAAAGTGGCACCTCCAGCTGTATTTGGTATCATATTTTCGCCAGTACTACCTGTAACATTTCCACTACTTATATTCTCCATAACATTCCTCTTTCTATTTTTTCAAGATATTATATTTAACAAATGCAATATTTATTACTAAAAACTATAATTATGGTTAATAATTATTTACTGAAAGTGCATAATATTTATGTACTCTTAATATCTTTTTATGTGAAACCTTTAATGCAGAATTTTATATTCCAGATTAATTTAATTGAACTTATATAGGACACGAAGGCTATGAATAAATGAAACTTTCTTCAAGACAAAACGGTAGTGTTGGTAGAAAAACCATACAAAATATCCAATGAATCTTTGGTCCATTATTATCTTTCATATGCCTGAAACAAATTTTAGGAGGTGTATTTTTAATATGATGACACACAAACTAGATGCAAAAGACACGCTCAAGATAGAAAATGAAAAGAGAAGAAAAATATTGCCACCTGAACAGACACTTATTAATCTTGATCTGCAGACTGGAGATGTAATGGCTGATATAGGCTGCGGCATTGGATATTTTACTATTCCCGCCTCTAAAATTGTAGGGAAAAACGGTAAGATATTAGCACTTGATATATCAGATGAAATGCTGCAAGATGTTGAAGAAAAAATAATTGAAAATGATATATCGAATGTTGAGACTATTTTAACAGAAGAAAATTACTTAAAATTAGAAAGCAATTCAGTCACATTTGCTTTTGCAAGTAATATAATTCATGAAGTCGAAGAAAAAGAGAGATTTTTAAATGAAATAAAAAGAATAATATGCCCAGAAGGGAAAATTGCTATACTTGAATGGGAAAAGATTGATAGTGATTTTGGACCGCCTATTGAACGTAGATTAGACAGGATGGATTTAATAAAACTATTAGATGAACTTAATTTTTCAACCATATCAACTATAGATATTGGCGAAGACTTCTACGGAATAATCGCCCAAAAATAAATCAATTTCTATTGATATCCAACTTTAAAACTACATTTATGTGATATCTTACCGAAATCATAAATATTTTGATTCCGAAAAGCTATGAAAATATCGCTGAAGGTTCTAAGCCGCAGGTTGTATCCACTTTAGCATGCTCCAACATTCCTAGGGAAGCTCGACTCATTACATTCGCTGAGGAAGTTCGAGAACCCAAAATAAAATTTTGGACTCTCACTTCACATGCTGAAATGGAACAACCATTAGCGGAAACTCGACTCACGTTCGTTCGCTGAGTAAGCGATTCTCACCAAATCAAAGATTTGGGTTCTCTGCTTAAGAACCTTTAGCAGCTCATTTTCAAATGTTTTCTCCACAAATATATTTATGATTTCTAGTGAAGATATAAACTTTTGTTCCAGTTTCTAGGTAATTCTTATGGGTGATTCTAAGGCTATAAAGTTCCACCCAAGATGCTGGCCTCAAAGGCTAGCTCTCACAGGGAAATTTCTGCTTACCAAATGTAAAATTTGAAGCATCACTTTTCGATTCTCACTTTTTGAACTAGCACATTTGGAATAGTTCAAAGGAAACTCGACTCACTTCGTTCACTGAGTAATTTCAATTGACCAAATCATAGATTTGGAATTTCAATTAAGAATCACCCCCATCAAAATTACCAATGAAACATTCCATATTATGACCCTTGTGGTTACAAAAGTATATCACTCATTTCTGATTGAAGAATATTTCATAGTCCAAGTATAGTTTATGATTGTCTTATATATATATTTTTATAGATATCTAAACCAAGAAATTGACATATAAACAAGCTAACTCATGTAAATCGAAGAACTAATCAAATGCATAAGTAAAATTATTAAATTGTGTCTATATGGATAAACAATTTAAGAACTTCATTTATACTTTACAATAAATACAATACTAGAAAGCAGAAACATTTTTATGCAGCAGGCATTGAAAATAAGCTGTTAAAAGCTCTTAATTGTAGGTTGTTCCATTAATGCTTGTCACAATGAAATTGGGAGCAAGCATTAATGGTGAAACCTGCAATTTAGCGCTTTCAGCGAAATTTTCATAGTCCTGTGAAATAACAATGTTTCTACTTTCGGTGGATTATATCATAAATCTAAATTTAACGTTGTTTATCTATATCACAAAAAAAGAGCTCCTCTTTAAAGAACTCTTTTTTATCTAGATCTCTAATCTAGCTTAATTGAATTAAATGGCTATACTCGTCCAAAATAGAATCTAATCGGTCGCTTGCAACAATTACCTCAGGATCGAACAAATCAACTTTTTCCTTTATTATATTTAGCAGGTTTTGTTCCATCTCATAAATTTCACTATCTATTTTGTTTATAGAATCCATAATTAATTCTCCTTTATTTATTAATATATTTAAGAAGTCTTTCTATTTTATCAGATAAACCAGTAGGTTATATTGCCAAAGTTGTTGCATAAGGAGGGTTTGCTTGTATTTTCTACTGGTTTATTTTAATTTTTTTTGACACTAATATATTAACCGTAAATGGCACTTATACTCTTTAAAAATATTAGAAAAAATAGTATTAATATAACATGTTGCCTACGTTTAGCCAGTTTTTAATATAATATGAAAAAGAAAATCTAGCTTATATCTTAAAAATAACTGATTATAAGTACCCATTAATAAATTCAAGCAATATATCCTAAAAACCTCTATTTTTACTAATTATAACTTGAATATATATTACAATGTTTCATAAACTACTCTTGATACGAGATTCAAACTTATTAAATTGCACCCCCGGCCGTTATTCTTCTCTTTTACCAGCCCCTTATTAATTAAGGGGCTATTTTTATTAAATTATATATTTTAAATTATAGAATTGTTGTACCTAATTTTGAATATTTTATTCATTTGAGGGCAAGCTATTTTCATATTAATTTTTGTGAAAAGGAGAATTTTAATGAACAAAATGCTATTTCAAACTCGTAGAGAAAGAATTATATCATTTATTAAACTACTAAATAAAGATCTTGATTTAAGTTTTACTGAAAAGGAAATCGAAGATGATACTTTCACAGATATGCCTAAAAAGAATAATGTTATCCCATTTAAAAGAGTTGAGTAACTTTGATTAAACACTTAATTGTAAATAAACATCTCAATATAGATTCCAAATAATATAGTTCATTATCTAGAAAAGTATTTGGTTTATATTACGTGATAGTTTAAGATAGACTTTATGACTAAAACTTCTATAACTTTTAGAACTTATAACTTATATATTACAATTGAGATTCTACGTTTTGTCTTAATTGAGCTTTGGCTTACTAAAGTTTTAAATGTAGGCTTATAATCGCAACATATATAATGTATCTATATTTATTGAAGTAGTCCAAGATATCTAAGTATAATAAGCAAAAAAGAGTGCCAATTGTTGTTTGTTATATGCTAAAAAACTTAACAACATAATACTCACTCTTTTTTAATTTATTAAAGAAATATTTTATTACGATAATCTTCTGAACATTTCATTTCCTTTAATCGTTCTATCACCGAACTGTCTCCCCAAAAATGCATTGGAAACACTTTATCTGTATCAGTGTTTTTCATGAAATAATCAAATCCTAAGTAAAATTCTTCTCCTTGTCTAGGGTCTAAAACTACAAATGCAGCATCAAAATGTCTATTCTTGATTTTATTAATTTCTTCTTCAAATCGTTCTCTTGCACTTTCATTATCCTTTTGATCTCTTCCATTCCACCACCATAGATTTAGATCTCCTGCATGATAGATTGTTTTATCTTCTGCTGTTACAATAAATGCTACGCCCTCATCTGTGGAATTTAAGGTCTCTATTTTCAAACCTGATATTTCAAGAGTTTTATTAATATCTATAAATTCTATTTTTTCATAAATATCATCATCAACACCATGAGTATTAAAAAATTTTCTACCAAATTTCTTCTTGATATCTTTTGAAAAAATGTACACAACATTTGGATATTTATTTAATAACTGAAAAATATCTATATTAAAATGGTCATGGTGATTATGACTTGAAAACACGTATATTGTCTTTTCTGGATCAAAATCTGGAAGCTGACCTTTAAAATAATCAAATATTAAAACCACTTTATCAAGTTCAACTGAAAAACAGCTATGTTCAACATATGTAATATTCATTTGCATCATCCTTTTTTATAAATTTCATCTCATGCTCTACATCCACAAGAGTAATCTTCACCAATTTAACTTAAATAATAAATTCTTTAAGACAGCAAAATCACTGGCGAATATATTTTATTTTTTACTCTCTATCAAACCTTAACTTACTAATCTTAACTAAATTCTATCATAACAACTATAAATATAAAAAACAAAACTGCTAATCCAGTAACCAATACCTTTGCTTTAAGCATTGAATAAAGTATTTTGCAAAACTCTTCTTTTAGAAATTTAGAAAATACACTTATTTTTTCTTTGTAGCTTATATAAAGAAGTATCAGTAATATAGCGATTAAAACTGCTATTAATAGATACCATTTTGATATTTCATTATATTTATTCCAGTTTGCTCCAAGAACCCTTCCCAATGATATAAATGTAGTAGTCCATATTAATGCGCCTAAATATGCACTAACTGAAAACTTTTTATATGATACCTTAGTCATACCAGAAAAGTAGCCTGTAATATGCCTTATTCCTGGAATAAAATATGCTACAATCAACAATATACCACCATATTTTTGATACCATGTTGAAATCTTATCCATCCTATTTTTATTTAGATGAATATAGCATCCATATTTCTCAATTAATTTTATTTCTAATGCCCTGCCAATGAAATATGATATAGTAATACCTATTATAGCCCCACTTGTAGCCACTATAATACTGAGCAGGTAACTCATTTTATTCATATAAACAACATATCCACAATAAGTCATTAGTGCTTCACCAGGCAAAGGAAATGCTATTAATTCTAACACTAAACTTATAAGCACTGCTATATATCCGTAATGATTAAACAATTCTATAACATGATCCAATACTCTCACTTCCACGGCTTAATAATTTTCTGCATACTTCCTTAACAAATAAATCTTATGCTAATTATCTATATTTTATAAAGCGTTGCAAGCAAATATGATTTATTGGAATTAACGCATTTATTATATTACTAATTATAACCTCTTTTCATTTATTTTGCATAGTTTATAGATAAACCAATTATACGATAGATTTATATTATGAAATATATCCCAACTAGAAATAAGAATTATGCTTTTGTGAAATGTTTCATTAGGAATTTGATGGCTCTGATTCTTAGATTAAAAGTTGTTCCAAGTATGCTAGTTCAAAGCTCGCCTTTGAGGCTAGCATGTTGGATGCAACTTGTAATCTTAGAATCATCCATCATAATTTCCTTAGAAACTGGAACAACAGCATAATTCTTATTTCGGTGAGATATACGCATAAGTATAGACTATAGGTGGTTTATCTATAATCATTTAGCATATATGCCTTTAAAAATTATAAAAAGCCAACAGAACAAATATAACAATGTTATAGTGCTCTGCTGGCTTTTTAACCGCAAGGGGATAGCTATTATATTGCGAAGAAATGGCTTTCTATTATTTTATGTTACTAATTACTTTAAACCTTGTTCGTAGCTTTCAATCATGTGTTTAACCATGTATCCGCCAACGTATCCATTTTGTCTTGAAGATAAATTTCCTTTATCTTGATTTTCGTAATCATTTAATCCTACTTCTGAAGCAACCTCAGTTTTTAATCTGTTTAATCCTTGTTTTGCTTCTGGTACTAATGTTCTGTTTCTTCCACTATTGTTTGATGACATATACATCTACCTCCCTTAATTAATATTTTGTTTGCAGTAATATATTAACCAGTATGATAAATTATAATCTATAAAAATATTAACAAAAGTAGTACAGATAGCTTGTATTAGATAACTTTAGATAATCTTATGTTTTACTTTGAATCCTTTACCATCATTTATGATATTTATCCCTAAAATATCAGTAAATTGCTTAAGACTTTTCATATTATTTATGAATTTAATATTTTTTCTATCAATCACTTTTTCGATTACTTCTATTATATCTTTTTTCTGAGCAGAACTTAGTGTCATATAATTACTTAGGCACTCTCTATTAATATAAGTCAAAGTAGTCCATGCCTGCTCCTCTGATATACTATTTATATCCATTAACACCCACGTAAAATCTTTTCTTCTACTATTTTCAGGATATGCCTCTTTAAAGAACTCTATAAAATGATTTATTGGCTTTGGATCTTTTTCTTTAACATACTTTCCAAGTTGTGATTTTAAAGCATTCTTTAAGTACATTATTGTATTAGGTTTTATGGAATCCTTTAAACTATCAATTTTAGCGTAGATATAATTATATGTATCTGTAATCTGTTCCTCACTTGCATTTCCCTTTTTTAATGCCTTTGTTAAATCAATGTATTCTAAGATACTTTTTTTAGAGCCAAGTTCTTTATTGTATAACTTTTCCCAAATTTCATGTGCAGTTAGACCTTCAAATTTATCGTTAACTAATGTTTCATCTTTATCCATATATGATCCTCTCTCTTTTAAATATACTAACTTTTATATCTTAACATAGTTTCTACAACTTATTTAAAATAACATTATTATAATACAGTATTTATAACAGAATTCCTATAGAATATATTTTATATACGAAAAAATACTCAAGGCAAAATATATATAAATATTTCACCTTGAGCATTTAAATTTCTATTATTAATCATTTTTTATAAATTACGTTGTAGACACCTCTAAATTGTCATATGCACGATTTAGCGTATATCCTCTTCCCCCAACTTCCCTAACGTCTGACACTGTTATAAAAGCGCTATAATCAATTTTATTAACAATATTTTTTACTTTTTGCAGCTTTTCAGCTGGAATAACTGTGCTGATAGCTTTTGCTTCAACTTTTGAGTATCCTTTTTCTGCATGCAATAAAGTTACTCCTGTATCTGCCTCTGAGATAATAGCCTTTTTTATTTCATCATAATGATCACTCATAATAACTACTTGTATCATTTCTTTTCCAAAAGTTAAAGTCTTATTTAACATAAAATAAGTTAAAAATACAACAACCAGGCCATACAATACATTAGTAACACTTGAAAATGTAATTTGCAAAGTTAAGATGCACAAATCAATTACATTTAAAGTGATATGAACTGGAGTATTAAATTTTTTATTTATTATAATTCCTATAATATCAATTCCACCAGATGATGCATTTGCTTTTAATATAAGTCCTGCTCCTATTCCTATTAAACATCCTGCAAGGACACATGATAATAATATATCATTGCAATAATTATGCAGATTTTCATGCTTTTCAAAAAAGTCCAAAAGAATAGGAAATAAAAATGTTGATACTAAAGTAGATAAAGCAAATTTCTTTCCTAAAAAAAATAATGCCGATAAAAATAATGCAATGCTTATAATGTACACAACTATTGTCAAGCTTGCCCCAGTAAAATTATTTATCACTCTTCCTAATCCTGTAACTCCACCAACAATAATATTATTCTCTAATATTAATGTGCTAATAGCAAAAGCTATTAATATATTTCCTAGAAGAATGTAAATTAAACTATTGATTTTTCCTTTCATATTATCACCCCAAGACACAGAAGGTACTGTCAAAGTTTTTTATCTAACTAAGGCAGCAACCCTTTAATTTTTCTTATTTTTTATATAAATAACTTGCCACCCCCAAAAAGTTAAGATATTTTATACTTGCAAAACAAAAACACTGAACTAAAAAAGGAGGCAAGCTATTACCATGATTAATAAGTTTCTTCTTGAAACTGTAATTTATCTTATTGAAATTATAAAGTATCTCATGACTTTGCTGGTTGGCAAAAACTTGCTTAAAAGCATTTCGGACGAACCTGTTAAGAAAGAATACCGAAAGCTTCAAGTAGATGATCAACCAATCTTTGATGTTCCCGAAAAACTTAACTATAAGCTTCTAATAGCTGAATATGAGTTTAAGCACGGCAAAGAATTTGCTCCTGTGAAACCTCGCAAAAACAAAGCGTTAGCTCCTAAGGATGTTATCTGTCCTAAGTGTGGTGCTCCACATACCTATCTTTACGATAATAACGGAGGCCGAGGACAATATCTTTGCAAAGTCTGTGATACCACATTCAATCCTAAAAATTACTATCAGAAATCCATAGTGTTAAGATGTCCTCACTGCAGTAAAACACTTGAAAGAATCAAGGCGCGTAAGGATTTCTACGTTTATAAGTGTAAGAATGATAATTGCTCTTTTTACCAAAATAATCTTAAATCAATGACAAAATCTGAAAAACAAGATTTTAAGAAGAATCCTGGTAAGTTCAAAGTTAGATACATATTTAGAGATTTCACTTTTGACTTTAAGCCACTTTCTAAAGAAAGTCCGGTAAAATCAAAGGTTTCTCTTCCAAACATTATGATTTCTTCTTACACCTTAGGACTCATTCTAACTTACTACGTTAACTACGGTTTATCTTCCAGAAAGACAGCTGCATTGCTTAAAGATATTCATGATATTAAAATATCTCATCAAGCAATTTTAAACTATGTTAATGCCGTTTCAATTGTAGTTAAGCCATTTATAGATAACTACGATTATAAACTTTCTGACTCTTTCTGCGGCGATGAAACCTACATAAAAGTTAACGGTAAGTGGAACTATATTTTCTTCTTTTTTGATGCTGTTAAAAAGATTATTCTATCTTACAGAGTATCACCACATAGAGATACCGAAACGGCTGTAAAAGCCATCGATGATGTTCTAAGTAAGTTAAAAGAAATACCTGAAGATCTTAATCTTATAACTGATGGTAACCCTATATATCTTCTTGCACAGCACTTCTTTGCAAGCCATAGTATAAAATTCGATGTTACTCAAGTTATAGGCTTAACCAATAAAGATGAAGTTTCAAAAGAATATAGGCCATTGAAGCAAATTATTGAACGTCTTAACCGAACCTTTAAAGGCAATTATAGAGCTACTACTGGCTTCGGAAGTCCTAACGGGTCGGTTGCATTTGTAACTATGTTTGTGGCATACTTTAACTTTCTAAGACCACATTCTGCCCTTGAAGGCAAAACTCCTGTAATCCTTGAAGAGTTAGAGTCAATGTCCAACATGCCTACTAGATGGTGCAAATTTATTGAACTATCTCAAGACTTTGTTCTAAATAACTGTACAATAACTGCCTAATGATCTAAAGCAGTTGGTGAAACGCACCCTTGACACGCCCACAAAGATAAATGGTAAAATATCTCAATAGGCGGGTCTATTAGTCATGTTCAAAATTATCATTCACCCGTCCTTAACTGCCTAAGACCATTTATCTTTAGGTGTGTCAAGGGCAACTAGCAAACATAATTTAACATTAAATGGTAGTTGGATTGATTTTTCATATATTTTTTACACTACCCACAGAATACCATAATACTTGAAACAAAAATGTAATCTATGTTACAATCTCATAAAAGAAGGTGAAAAATTTGGATAAAATAAAAATTCCAGAAGAATTATATTATTATTTTGAAAAAGTTGGAAAATCATTAACATATAATAAGAATGATATTATCTATATGCAAGATGATAACGCAACCCATTTATACTTAATAAAGGCTGGCCGAGTGAGAGTATATTCTTCTTCAAAAGACGGTAGTGAAATTACAATAGAGATAGTTGAAAAAGGTAGAATATTTGGTGAATCATCTTTCATTCAAAGTTCAAAACAGCCTACTACAGTAAGTGCAGTTAATGATGTTGAATTGATTTCTTGTTCATTAGAAGATCTATATCCTTACCTAACTCAATCAAAAGAATTGATGATTCTACTTTTTCAGTTACTTTCAAATACATGTAATCATCTTTCAAGTCTGCTTAACCAAGCTTACTTTTATAATCGTTATGAAAAGGTAGCTAATTTTTTGCTGCAACAGACAGCTGTTCCTAATAAAGATAAAAATATAAGCGAAGATTGCATTCCCTATTCTCATGAAGAAATTGCTTCTTGCATTGGCCTAAATAGAGTTACAACCACTAAGATACTAAACTACTTTAGCAAACTAGGATATATTAAACTAAAATATAAAAAAGTAATAATACTAGAAAGAGAAGCTTTAATTAAATATGTAGAGTAGAAGGCTAGAATTATCTTAAAAATAGGCTATGCTTTAATATAATGTTGAAATATAGCCTATAAAAATTATAAGTGGGATTTCCCACCTACAATACTTAATATATATGAAAATTATGAAATATTTATATATATGTCTTTAAAGTGTAATTTTAAATATTTTTCCTTTCCTATGAAATAAATTATTATCACTATAACTTGAATATTCTCCTACTTCTATACCCAAACGATTATACATAGAAAATACCTTGGGATGACTTGATTTTAAATAAATTGCTTTATAATGTTTAGATTTATAATATTGTATTATGTTCTTCAACCACATTTCTCCATTTCCTCTGCCTTCTTGGGCTATATGAAAATAGTTGAATATCAAAATGTCTTTATCCTCTTCGTTTATCTGTATAGGTTCTTTAAAAAACGTCTTATAATCAAGAATGCCACTACTAACAAGAGCAACACCTAAACATTTTTCGTCTTTCTTCATAATATGAAAATCCATATTCATATTTTCATTGCTTTTTACATTCTCAATTAATTTACAACAATGATAAACTTCATTATAATCATCCCACTCATTTTCCGCTTTAAACAGTAAATTTTGTATTATTGGTGCAAGATATTCGCTTTTAAATTCACTTGAAACTCCAAAATTAATACCATTAGTTTTGCTAATAATCTTCATTAACGAACCTCCTTTTTAAATGATGCTCTTAATTAATTGCTATTGCTTACTTGATTATAGTTTTTTATAATACTTATTATAACATAACTTACAAAATACCACATATGCTATACATACATTGGCTTTCTATTTTTTAAATCTCTTACTTTGCAATATGAATGTGCTACATTACTTTGAACTATAAAGTTTTTAGCCTTTATTATCTCTTTATCTGCATCAAATATTTGAAGCCATTTGAACCACTTAACATAGTTACTTAGGTATTTTGTTGCAACACCATTGAACCTGTTAATCCATTTTTTTAAATTGCCATGGAGAGCATTAATAAGTTGAATATAAATCAACGTATCCCTTACCTAAAAATGTGCTTATACAATCAAGAAGATAATATCTTGATTAGTAACAATTGAAAATGGGCTATGGACAATTTGAGAGTGGAATTTCCTTTAGAATCCTCCATTATTATTTTAAAGTATACTATTTCATATCTACCATGAAACAAAAAAAGAATGTAGTAGATTTGTTCTACACAAATCTAGCTACATACCCGAATATTGTGGTATATAGATTCTTTCATAATTACAAAACAATAAAAATCTAACTTACTATACTGTAAATGTATAACATTACTCCTTTCTCATGCCTGCAAATCTCTCATTCCACTCTTCGATCTCTATTCTTTTATACAAATTGTCATTCACATAAATTGCTACTTCATCATGATTCGAATCTTCTATCTCTTCCTCAATAAAAAATGGCATCACTATAGGAATGCAATACTCCCCTTCTTCTTCAGACTTACGCCCCATTTTAATAAAAAGTTCTGCTACGCCTGGATCTTTTATATGCACAATATTGCCTGGATACGTACCAACTATTTTAACTTCATCACATGGCGTTGACATCTCACCTGTAACAAATATATAAATTATTCCGTCTCTTCTATATGCAGTAGCTTTTTCTAATGCCCTCATCATTGTTCTGTATGGACTTATATCAAACATATCTTTCTCCAAAGAATTTATTAATAATTTATATTATGAATATGAATCTTAATAGGTACTTATCATGAATATTTCTTAATAAAATACCACAACATTCATGAGTGTTGCGGTATTAAAAAATATTTAAAGGTTATCTAAATCATTAAAATATCTGCTCATTTTGCTCATAGCTAATTTCTTTGAATCTCCTGATTTTCGCCACTCTTCAACCTGTTCCATGGCTTCATTAGGATTCTTTCCTAAGCCAACAAGTACACCTGATAATATAAATTCTTGATACAAATGCTCAGAGTTAACCCCTTCTTTTGATTCTGTTAAAGCGCGATTAACTAGTGGCGAAATGTAGCTAACCCAATCATCTGGAGTAAGATCATTTGTGTTATCTATATTTTCTGTAATAACTGTGTCTTCTCTCATTAAGCTTCTATTCATAGATTCATTATTTCCAATACTATTTAATGTAAATAGATAATTGTATTTTGAAGCATGCTTTAATTCGTCTGTAATTATATCAAATAATACATCCCTGTAAACTCCTTCAGGAAGTCCTCTCCTAATAGCTCTATATCTTTCTACTGCTGCTAGCTCTCCAAATAAAGCTTTCTTGATACCTTCTAAATATGATTCAGGGACTTCAAAATCTTCTTCATCCTCCATTGTAGCATCCATATCACCTGTAAAATCTTCATAGATCCCTCTAAACAACATATTATGTCTTCGTTCATCATCTCTGATAGATGATATTATTTCTTTCTCTTCATTTGTTGGCGCTTCACTAATAAGATAATCATAAAACAATTCATCTTCTCTTTCTCCTTGAATTGCTTTTTTTGCCCCCTGAATTGCTATCTGTAATTGATCATCATTGTTCATCTGATCATTATTACTCATTTGATTATTATTGTTTTCCATAAAATATTATTGATTCTCCTACAAATAATTAACTCACTTTCATTGTATTAATTTATAATTCATTTGTGCATTAAGATTAATAATTCCCTAGCTATGCCAATAATATAAATTATCTCAATTCATGATACTTATCACCCACATTTCCTTGTTGTACTCGCAGTCAATAAAAGTTACTTTAAAAAACAAGATTTATATATAAACCTATTTTGAAATATAATTCAGTTTAATATTATGGTATAATTTGGCTTACACAACTTGTATATTAGGAGTTATTATTTATGAGAAATAAAAAGAAATTTTCAATATTGCTTTTTTCAATTTTATTAATATTGGCTTTAGGAACAGGATATTACTTATATCATAAACCTGGAACTTTGAATAGTTTTTTATTAAATAATTATAACAAAGAAAATATTGAACAAATAGAGATTAGAAGTACACTTTCGAGACAAGATAGGTCAATTAAAGACAAGGATAAAATAACTGAAATTTTAGCTAATATTTCCAACATAAAATTAGTTCGACATTATGGTAGTACAGCAAATAAAACAAAGGGTTCTATTTATATTTTCATTTATGATAAAAGCAGGATTACTACCGAGATTATCATACAGGGGAAAGAATATATTAATATTATCAATGACTATGATAACTCAAATAAAGAGTATAAAATCATTGATAATAGCTTAGATTTAGATTATATAAATAGATTAATTTCATAAAAAATCAGCATCATGCAGCAGCTGACTTATATTACTATCTGATAAAAAACCAGGCATACATTGGTCTAAGATTAGTATGCCTGATACATAAGCTGCTGTGCTATCCTATTACAAAATTCAAATTAACTTTCTGTTTCTGTAAAATCATCTACTGGGAATATTACTCCACCTTTATGCCTAGCAATTGTTTGAACTTCACTAACTATCAAGCTATGGTCTAGCATTTTATAACATCTTTCTAAATCATTATTTTTGACAGCATCTGAAAATTCAATGAACTCATTAACCATACGGTGCTCATAATTATTTTCATTTACTTCTGAGCTAGTTCCATCATTCATAAGCAATTCAAATCTCTTACAAACATTGGCTGGAGTGTCTTGATATATGCAGCCTTTATCTCCTTGAATATTATTTGCTATAGGTGCCTTACAATCTTTTGCACCAACACAAACACATTTAAATTTTCCATAATCTAAGATTAATACACCTGATGTATCTATTCCCCTCTCAATATTTGGATAATACTCAACATTTTCTGGTTTACCAAATAAACCTACTACATAATGAATGTTATAAATATTCAAATCCATCAATGCGCCACCAGAGAATTTAGGATCAAAAGCAGGCAATACCTTCCCCTCTTTAAAGCTGTTATATCTGCTAGAGTATTGAGAATAATTACACTGAACAATCTTTATATTTCCTAAAGTTGGAAGCAGTTCTTTTATCTTTTTATAGTTTGGGAAATATTGATTAGTTATAGCCTCAAATAAGAATAATTTCTTTTTCCTAGCTAAATCACTTAAAATTAATGATTCCTTATATGTTGATGTAAATGGCTTTTCAACTATAACATTTTTATCAGCATCCAATGCTTTTTTAGCAAATTCAAAATGTAAATTATTTGGTACACCAATATAAATTATATCTAAATCACTATTTAGTAGTTCATCATAATCACAAAAAACCTTCTTAATCCCATACTTATCTTTCAATTCATTCAATGCATCTTCACTTCTTGGAGTTCCGCAAATAGCCTCTAATTCTATATCTTTCAAAAGATGACTAATTGAAAGAAAATCCTTTACTATCATCCCAGCTCCAACAATTCCTAATTTCATATTAATTCCTCCCTTTTACTATTGATATCTCTTTAGTAACCTTATCATTAGATACCTAATATGCTTAACTAAACTTAATTTTCTTTTTAGTTTTTGCTTATTTACTAAGATATATTTCCTCTAATAATTGACTTAAATTCCTTTATTCGTTAGATATCATAGTTACTTTTAATAGCATTATAACCTATAAATTTAATTTAATCATCCCAAATCAAACCAATTAATAAAATTCAAAGTTATTATTTTCTTATCATTATAGTATTTGAAGTAATTCCTTTAACGAATGTATTTCATAGTTTGGAGATATTGATGATTCATTTACTGTTCCCTCCTTGCAAAGCCAACAAGTATCAATTCCAGCGATATTTCCTCCCTTAATATCTGATGTGATAGAATCTCCAATAATTAATGTTTCTGCCTGATTGAACCCCTTAATATGATCCTTGACGTAGTTAAAAAATTCAATTGCCGGCTTATTAGCACCTATATATTCTGATATAAAACAGTCTTTAAAGTACTGTGAAATTCCAGCACCATCTATTCTTGAATGCTGGGTCTTGGCAATTCCATTAGTGATAATATATAAAGTATACTTTTCATGCAGTTTACTCAAAACCTCATGGACATCTGGCATTAATTGCACTCCTTGATTTAAATACGATCTATAGGTCTTCTCCCACTCTCCACCATCTATACTCTTCCCATACTTAGACATTAACTTAGAAAATCTTGTATTTAATACTTCATCTACTTTAATCTTCCCCAGTTCAATATCAGCCCACATGCCTTGATTCATTTTTTTATAAACTTCATACAATTCTTCTGAATATATTTCACCCTTATCTCTAATTAAACTCTTAAACGATTCTTCTTCATTTGCATCGAAATCAAGTAATGTATTATCAACATCAAATAACAACGTATGGTATTTCATTTCATACCGCTCCCTTCCCTTTTATAGATATCCAACTCTAAAACTGAATTTATGTAGTAACTTACCGAAATCATAAATATTTTGATTCCGAAAAGCTATGAAAATATCGCTGAAGGTTCTAAGCAGCAGGTTGTATCCACTTTAGCATGCTCCAACTTTCAGTTTGACAAGCTAAAATGGAACAACCTACAACTAAGAACCTTTAACAGCTCATTTTCAAATGTTTTCTCCACAAATATATTTATGATTTCTAGTGAAGATACAAACTTTAAATATCAGCAACTTTGTAAATATGTTCATCTAATTTGTAAATTGTTTATCTATATGGATAAACAATATATAACTTAGACTTATACAACATTTACCCGAAAGTATAAATCAAATTTTCAATGAGGTATCTATATAGATAAACCAATTATAATATATAATTTGGTCAATTGAAATTACTAAGTGACGAAGTGAGTCGACTTTCCTTCTCTATTTATATAGCTTAACTATTTTTAATCATTTTATTAAAATCTATTGCGCCTATAAAAAGAGTATTATCTAGACCTCTACTAAATTCACACTCATCTTACCAATTTCAAATATAAAAATAATGCCAAAAAATATTGCAAGATTATTCTTGTTTGTTTACATATATGGTAATATAATACATTTAAATGCAAATACATTGCAACAAGGAGATTTATATGAAAACAAAAATAGAAATAATACTAGGATTCTTAGAGTCTGGAAAAACTAACTTTATAAATTCTATGATTAAAAATTGCGATTTACAAAATGAAACTATTGTTGTCATCCAAGATGAATTTGGACAAAGCAAAATAAAGAATGAATTTATAAATTCAAATGAAAATATGAATATTATAAACATTGAAAATACTTCTAATGAAGAAATTAATGAAAAATATATAAACAAAATTTTAGAAATATATTCTCCCCATAGAATATTTATTGAAGTTAATGGTATGAAAAATTCCAACTCTATAATTAATATGTTTAATAATAAAAATTTAAGAAAGTTATGCAGAATTGACGACATCGTAACCTTAATTGATACGAAAAAGTTCTTCATTTATTTCAGAAATATGAAAAGTATGTTAAGTACTCAAATCTATAATAGCAAGACAATAATATTAAACAATATAAATAATATCAACAAAAAAGACTTCTTAAATATTCAGAATCAAATAAAAAGAATTAATGAAACTGCTAATTTATTAGAGCATGCGCCTTCATTAAATATTAAAGAAATACATCAAGACGAATATAGAGAAATTAGTAGCCATAGTTTTTCTGCAATTAAAACCATGTTTTACATGAGCCTTCTAATATTATCATTTACGTGTTTTGCTGCATTATCTATTACCGATAGTAGTGGGTATTCATACTATTTGGACAAGTTTAAAAATTTTTACACTGTATTTATTAGCATATTAATTCAAGGTATCCCATTTATCTTAGTTGGAAGTTTTGTATCTGCAATAATACAAATTTGCATCCCAAAGGATACATTTATCAAATTTTTTCCAAGAAATATATTCTTGTCATGTGTTATTGCAGCTCTTGCAGGCTTACTCTTCCCAATATGTGATTGTGGAACTATTCCTATTGTTAAGGGACTCATAAAGAAAAAAGTTCCTATAGCTGCTAGTATTACTTTCATGTTATCTGCCCCAATAGTAAATCCAATAGCTATAATTTCAACGATATATGCCTTTCAAGGTATGAAAGCGGTTGTAATTTATAGGATTGTTGCAGGCATAATAATCTCTATTCTAGTTGGTTTAATTATGCATTTTCTAACTAGGAAAGACGATGATATATTAAATATAAATAATGATGGACTAAGTTGCGAATGCGGTTTTTGTAATGATGACTATGATTATTCAAGGAATAAGCCGCAAAAAATCAGAGCAGTATTTATTCACACTGGCGATGAATTTTTTAATATAGGAAAGTTTATGATTATTGGTACATTTTTATCTAGCATTTTTCAAAATATAGTATCTGCCGGTACCAACATTCCAATTTTGAGCGGTAATATAAGCCCCTTAATTGCAATGATATTATTGTCTTTTGTGCTTTCAGTTTGTTCAACATCAGATGCATTCATTGCTAAAGGATTTTTAAAACAATTCTCAGTTAACTCTGTAATGGGCTTTTTAGTTGTTGGCCCTATGCTTGATATAAAAAATACAATCATGATTTTTGGAAACTTCAAAAGAAAATTTGCCATAAAACTAATATTTTTTATTATTGTAGTATCATTTAGTATTCTTATTAACCTTAGACTATAGATAAACCAACTTAGACCTGAACTTATGCATATAGCTCACCGAAATCATAAATATTTTGTTCCGAAAAGCTATGAAAATATCACTGAAGGTTCTAAGCAGCAGGTTGCATCCACTTTAGCATGCTCCAACTTTCAGTTTGACAAGCTAAAATGGAACAACCTACAGCTAAGAACCTTTAACAGCTCATTTTCAAATGTTTTCTCCACAAATATATTTATGATTTCTAGTGAAGATATGAGCTTAAAGTCTTAGCAACTTTGTAAATATGTTCATCTAATAAGTCCAATTCTTGAATTAGATCTATATAACCACCAATTAATCCAAGACTCTATTGTTTACTCAGCAATGAGAAGAATTCTAGTAATAATGGCATATATTTAATAGAAGGTGTGTACAGATCATTGACCTAGATTCAATATATTAGTAAAAAATGTGTCCATAATATTAACCTAAGTCCACAGATCTATGCCATATTAGAATATAAGAATATAAGAATATAAGAATATAAGAATATAAGAATATAAGAATATAAGAATATAAGAATATAAGAATATAGCAATTTTAGAATATCCTCTTATCTTAGGCAATATATTTTATCTTAAAATACTCTTTAATTTGATATGGAGATGAAGATATGAAAAAAATTAATGCGGAAGTAGTTGCAAAAATATTAATACTATTAGGATTTTCAATATTCTATTTAAAAATTATTGTAAGTAATGAAATTCTAAAATATGTACATCCAAGAATTATCCCCTTTGCAATCTTTGGAATGATTTCAATGTTCATAATTACCTTATTTCTAATTTCAGATGTCTTTTATAATGATAGAAAAAAATTTAAAATTAAGAATCACTTTATCTTTATTTTTCCTTTGATTATGATACTTTTTATGCAAAGTACTAGCGCAAATTCTGCCACTAAAGGCATTGATACAAATGGAAAGCTTAACGAATCATCATCTACTAACAGCTCTTCCAATAATTCAAATAACAACTTGCCTTCCCTTAACTCAACATATGAATTGTATAGTGGAAAATCTGAAAGTGATGGTCAAGGTCAAGTAGATAAGATTCAGCTAAATATTGTGAATAATATTATAGAAGTAAACATTAATAACTTTGTATCTTCTCTTGATGAGATTTTAGGAAACCCTAAAAAATATGAAGGAAAGGAAATAGAGATTTCAGGATTTGTATATAGAGATAAAGATTTAAAAGAAAATCAATTTATAATTGCACGATTTATGATGGTGTGTTGTGCTGCTGATCTTCAAGTTGCAGGAATTGAATGTTCTAGCAGTGATTCAGGTTCCTATGATAATGGTACGTGGGTAAAAATAAAGGGCAAAATTAAAATTAATACTTCTGAAGATGGAATAGATCCAGTTATAGCTGTTGAAATTATAGAAAAAGATCCTGCTCCTGACACTTCTTATGTTTATCCATTTTAAAATATATGCTTATATAATTTTCACTCAACATAATTTCTATAAAAAAAATTATAATGAATATAAAATAAGAATAATCTAACATAGAAAGTTAGGTTATTCTTATTTTATAGCTCTAAAACATTGATGTCACATTTCCAGTAAATTTATCTACATAATACCATCCGCCAGTTGTTATATATTCTCCTGATGTATCATAGCAATGAATTACATAAGAGTTAGACTCATCATGATCATATTCAATTTTACTTGGAACATATTTTCCATTCGCTAGAAGATAATCTTTTACTTTCTCTACAGCTTCAATCGTTGAAATCTGAGTATTAGTGTTATTTATAGTAATATTAGAATTAAGCAGTGTTGTAATTCCTTGTTTTATTTTATATACATTTCCATTAGAAGAATCATAGTAATATTCACTAATATTGTTTCCCACTTGATCTTCTGCAGAGAATTTATATAAACTCTTATCACTTAATCCTATTTGATTAATGAATCCCTTATTCTCATATTTAATAGTTCCAGAATCATTATAAATATTGATTATATCATACATAACCTGAATATCATTTGGAACAACAGTAGTAGTCTTAGATTCTTCCCAAGCTCCACTATCATTTAGATAATACCATTTATTATTATCATTAATCCAGCCTGTTTCCATTATTCCATTACTATCAAAATAATACCAGTTACCATCAATTTTATCCCATCCAACTGAGTAAGCTTCTCCTTTAGTAAATTGCCATCCTTGACTGTTTTGTTTCCAATATGCATTAGCCATAGTAGAATTAGTAATTTGTATTGACAAGATAGTTAAGATTACTAAGGACAACTTTTTCACTTTATTCATTGCCATTCCTCCCTACACATATTACTATTACACCTTTTACCATGTGATGTCAATAATGCTAGTAGAATATAATAACTCTTAAAAAAGCAAAGCACTAAGAATCTTCTTAGTGCTTTACTTTTATTTATTATAGTCCTTGTTCGTAGCTTTCTATCATTCTTTTTACCATTTCTCCACCAACGCTACCGTTTTGTCTTGAAGAAAGGTTTCCTTTATCCATGCTTTCATAATTGCTTAATCCAACTTCTGAAGCAACCTCTGTTTTTAATCTGTTTAATCCTTGTTTTGCTTCTGGTACTAATGTTCTGTTTCTTCCACTATTGTTTGAAGCCATATGAATCTACCTCCCTTAATTTTTAATTTTGTTTGGCAGTAATATCTTAACCACTATCACAAAATATAACCTATAAAAATGTTAACAGAAGTAGTACAGATAGCTTGTATTAGTTAATTTTAGATATTCCTCCTTAAACTATAACATCATATTTATTTTTAATAAGTGCTTTCATAGCATCATCCACATCTTTTTCCTTAACAAGGATATAATCAGTATCATAAGTGGAAATTGCAAATATGCTTATTCCGCTTTTCGCTAAAATCGTACTAATTGATGAAAGAATTCCTACTAAAGAAAAGTCCAATTGACCTTCAACCTTTAAAATTCTCCATTCTTTTTCGCATTTAACTTCATTAGGGATATCTTTTTCAAGGCATACTATTGATAATTCATCAAATGTTTTTGTTATAGAAAGAAAATCACTGTTTTTTATCCATCCAGGAATTGATTCATTGTTATTTAACCTGCACACTCCATATTTTTCTTCTAATAATCTAATAGTTAATATTTTTTCCGACATATCTTTCTTTCATCCTTTCTTATCATTTCTAAAACGCCTTATTTATCGCAAATTTATAGTTTAAAATATACAAAAAGAAAAAAGCCAATAGAAATATTATTAAAATACCTCTCAGGCTTTTATCCTTTCATGAATACAATTAACTTTAAAGTTTATCTTAGAACTGCTAATCATATTGAACTATTGAGTCAAAAAACAATTCAGCCTTAATTATTAAATGTTAAAATTATTCATATATTTTAACATAATGTAAAATTTGGATCAACATCACATATTATTATAGATATCATGATTGCGAATTTTAATCTATGATTGCACTAAGCTAAGTGTTTATTTATTCCTAAAATGTATAGGATACATTGGAATCTGAATACTTTCTTATTCAAAAAAATCACATTAACTTTAATTCTCTTTAACTACCCATAGTTTCAATATGATAGCTAATTATTAGGTAATACTGAAATTGGAAATACACGTTTCTTTATTTTATATGCAAGATCAAGTTTAGTATCATCGTCTATTTGACTCAATTTATAATTCCATACTCTTGTATTTTCATCTACATCTTCTTCTGCATTGCAACCTATAATATTTCCTGGCACTTCAACCTCATTAATAAATTTTATATTTTTAATATAACTATATATTTTTTCGTCATCAGTATTATTTTTAATTAAGTTATCTATTGCAGATTTATTGAATTTTACATCAATTGTGTATACATCATCTTTTCCTTTTGTTCTTTTTAAATCAGTCATTGTTGCTAATCCACTTGAATTTATTTTTTCCTCTAATTCCTTAATATCTTTAAACTCATACGTAATTTCTTCAATATTCATATTATCTTTAAAATACTTATTAAAATTATATCCATTTTCTTTGGCCCATTCATGATCAATCACATCATTTTTTAATTTTGTTGATATAAAATCATCATATACAACTTGCAGTTTTACAATACCTGACCCATTTTCATTTATTACAGTTGAACTTCTTAAATCTATATCTCTACATCCAAGTAACATAATACCTAAGATTAATATAAGTGAATTAAAAATTGTTCTTTTCATTTTACTCATTAGTTCTCCTCCTAGATGCATATTTTTCTATACTACTATAGTACCCAAAGATAGATTGTATATGCATAACGACATTACGCTTACCCACAATTCCATACAAGCTCAAGCCATCCCCCTAACTCTTTATTTTAAGGCATTCTAGCTAATTTCAGGTTCAAATTTATACTCACTTTGAACATAAAAATATTATCCAAATTAAATTACTTTTAAAAATAATAAAGGGTAGTTAACGAACTAAAATCGCACACTACCCTTCATAAACTATTTCGTATGTAGGAACTTTTCATAACTCTCTATTTTATCCTCTCTGTTGGTATTCTTTATCCAATTATTATATTCCAAGATAACTTTTTCTATTGTTGTTAAGTTTAATTTATTATTTCTTTTTCTTTTCATTTCTGCATACATATTAATTTTAATTATATTTCCCATTTCACTGCCCTCCTTTCTATATAATATAACTTTGATATTAATTTTGTGTGTACAAAAATATTAAGAAATAGTTAAAATTAATTGTGACTTTTACCGTAGATAATTTTAAAAACGCTCTTTGTATAGATACAACAACTACAGCCTATACTTATGCGTATGCCTCACCGAAATGAATAATATACTTTTGTTCCAGTTTCTAGGTAATTCTAACGGGTGATTCTAAGGCTATAAAGTTGCACCCAAAGTGCTAGCCTCAAAGAACAAGCGCTCACAGAGAAAGTTCGAAGAACGAAATATAAAATGCTCATAGAGAAAGTTCTGCTTACCAAATGTAAAATTTGGAGCATCACTTTTCGATTCTCACTTTTTGAACTAGCACATTTGGAACAACTTATAGCCAAAGAATCACATCCATCATAATTACCAATGAAACATTCCATATTATGACCCTTGTGGTTACAAAAGTATATTACTCATTTCTAGTTAAGATATATCTCATAGTATAAATCTAACTTATAATTGAATTATCTATACTCACCACTTATATCTTGTTACTAATCAAGATATTATCTTTTATTTACAAATTATAAATCAAGCTATTGGTTGGTTTATCTATCGCTCCCTATGCTCAAAATCCCATTATTATACCTGTTCAAGTTAACTTAACTTTGTAGCATGTCCATTCTCATCAAAGCGATATCCGTATATATCTATATTGGTAATCAACTCACCAGTAGAATAAGTTAGATAATCGTATCCATCTATATTAAACCATCCAGTAACCATGGCTCCATCTGTTTCAAAGTAGTACCAGTTACCATTTATTTTTTGCCATCCTGTCTTCATTGAGCCATCACTAGGGTCTCCAAGATAATACCACTTATTATTTTTCAATAACCATCCTGATTTCATTGATCCATCATCTGAATTTCCTAGATAATACCAATAATCTCCACTCAACTTCCAATCATAAAGCATCCAACCTTCACTATCAAATAGATACCACTTTCCATTTATTTTTTCCCATCCATTCTTAGTATAACTTCCATCAGTGTGCCTATACCACCACTTATTATCCTGTATAATCCATTGTCCTGGTTTAGTAACATTACTTATTAAAACTCCATCAGTAAATGAATCTATGTCACAATCTTCACTTACCCCATTTACTCTGCCAGTTTCCGTATATTGATGCCCTACCCTATTGGTAAAGAAATTTGATGGCAAATTCCAAGGATCATTGTTATAATTGGCCTCCCAGAAAGGCATATCCTGTATAACTGATTTTGCATTAGTAAGATAACTTATAAAACTTGTATAACTATAAATGCCTAATGGAATAGACGTTAGCTGGCCAAATGCGGTAACAAATCTTATAACATAATCTGCAAGTCCGCTAAAGTTAGTTTCTACATCCATCATAGGCACTAGATCCCAATTATAGTCTTTTATCTTATTATAAAAATTCTGGGCTTGCGCTTCTGGTGTACTTGTCCCAACTAAAAAATGATATGCTCCCACTTTTAAGTTATTATTTTTGCATCTACTATAAAATTGTTCCATTTTACTATCTCTAAATGTTGCCCCTTCTGTTGCCTTTAAATAAACATATTGAACTCCATCTCCTGCAACAGCTCCGAAATCTATATTTCCATTGTTATTTGATACATCTATACCTTTTATATACCCCATAATTCATACTCCCTTTCGATTTTCATATTTATAAAGAGTAACCCAAAAGGGTTACTCTCAAATATTCAGTTACTATTGCTTCATTAACTTATTGCTTTTATTTATTTTCTTTAGAATCTGAAGCTTGGACAGTTTCTGCTTCATCATTTGTAGTTTGGTCGCTTAAACCTGGTGTACTAGTATCAACTATAATTCCTAACATTGTTAAGATTGTCAAAATAGTATTAACAATTTCTGTATAGTTATCAGGAATTATATTTAATCCTAACTGTTGTACTAATAATGCTATAGCACTGGCCATTGCAACCCAAAAAGCTTTGTTTTTTAATCTTGCTTGAAGATCAATACCTAACATACCTATCTTCACCTCTCTTCTTTTATATATACATAATATGAATTAAAACTCTTAATGGCGACTTAAAATTGAACTAACAGTACGAATTCTATTTTATAAGTGGTACTATCACTCATTACTTTAATACCTCTTAGAATATATATGTTTAAAAATATATTATGAATGCCATTTTTAGAATCTATTTAAAATTTCAATCTAAGTAATACCTTAAATTTATGTTAAAGTTATTTATTTAAAGAAGAGGCAATGTAATATAAAACTCAAATAAAAATAGAGATAATATTTTACTAAGCATAGAAATACTATCTCTACTTTCAGCTGAACTAATTTTATTGTGATTTATTTTATAATATACACTCAATGCTTGTTATCTTTGCTTTTCCCGTAAGCGGTTTATAAATCATCACTTTGGAAATACCTTGTCCATTATGTGCTGCAACCTTTGACTTACATATAAAACAATAATTTGTTCCGTTTACGCTCTGAGTAGCTAAGATTTTAGGTTCATACTCAACACCAATTAATTCACTCAATGCTGTCTTAAGCACATTTATATCATCATCTGTTATGTTATTGTGAACTTTCCATCCTCTTGATATCTTCATAGAATTCTCCTCTCATTTATATCCCCTTAAATTTTGGAAAACGATTATATAACATTCGATTTACTATAGCATATTCATATTATTCGAATTTTTTAACTAATTTCCAAAAGAAAATTTAGAAGTGCAGCAAATTTGCTTTAAAAAATAAAATATAGAAAATCAATTGTAATATGCATTGGTGATTATAGATATCCGACTTCAAATCTAGATTTATGTGATAACTTACCGAAATCATAAATATTTTGATTCCGAAAAGCTATGAAAATATCGCTGAAGGTTCTAAGCAGCAGGTTGTATCCACTTTAGCATGCTCCAACTTTCATAAGGAAGCTCGACTCATTACATTCGCTGAGGAAGTTCGAGAACCCAAAATAAAATTTTGGACTCTCACTTCACAAGCTAAAATGGAACAACCTATTGCTAAGAACCTTTAACAGCTCATTTTCAAATGTTTTCTACACAAATATATTTATGATTTCAGGTGAAGATATGGATTTATGTGGTGATAGAACTAAATAATAAAAAGAAGTGTTCCAAATATATGAAACACTTCTCTTTAACTATTCTATTTAATTAATAAAAAACTCTCTAACGCTGTAAATTTACTTTCCTCATAACATCTTTCATAGTTTGAGCTCCATATTTATTAATAAGATCTTTAACTATTGCTCTATGAAATTCCTTTATAGTTTTTTCCTTCAATTCATTATCACAAATAGAATTGTAATCAACTTTATTATTCATATTTTTCTCTCCTTTTGACTTATATTCATAATGTGCATAATAAATAATATTTTATACATACTTTATTTAAAAATATTTCATGAACGCTATGAAATACGCTTTAAAGTTAAAAGGAGAGCTTTAATAGCTATTATCTATAAGAATCTCTTTTCTAAAATATAAAGTGCTTTCTATAAATCTTTTCCATTAGTAGAAATGACCTCTTTGTACCAGAAAAAGCTCTTTTTCTTACTACGCTTTAATGTTCCTTTGCCTTCATTATCTTTATCAACGTAAATAAAACCATATCTTTTTTTCATTTCTCCTGTGGATGCGCTTACAAGATCTATACATCCCCATGGAGTATATCCAATAAGATCAACCCCATCAATATTAATCGCATCTCTCATCGCTTTGATATGTTCCCTTAAATAATCAATACGATAATCATCTTCCACATATCCATTTTCATCTGTAGTATCAACAGCTCCTAATCCATTTTCAACTACAAATAACGGCTTTTGATAGCGATCATACAAAGAATTTAAAGTAATTCTAAGTCCAAGAGGATCAATCTGCCACCCCCACTCACTTGCTTTTAGGTATGGATTTTTTAGCGTAGCAAATACATTTCCTTCTGTTTGTGCATTTATTTCTGGATCAGCACTGGTCAATCTTGATGCATAGTAGCTGAAAGAAATGAAATCAACAGTATTATTTTTTAATAATTTTTCATCCTCTTGTTCAATTTTTAGTTTTATATTCATTCTTTCAAACATCTTCTTTGCATAGTTTGGGTATTCCCCACGAGACTGAACATCAATAAAGAAATAGTTTTCTCTATCCTTCTCCATGGCTTTCCATACATCTTCTGGATTGCAAGTATTTGCATAGGTATTACCAGCTGCAAGCATACAACCAATTTTAAAATCTGGATTTATCTTGTGTGCTATTTGAGTTGCCTTAGCACTTGCAACTAATTGATGATGTGCTGCTTGGTACTTTATAGCTTCTTCATTTTCTCCCTCTTCAAAAACTAAACCTGAACCAATGAAAGGCAGATGTAGCAGCATATTTATTTCATTAAAAGTAAGCCAATACTTCACTTTGTCTTTATAACGTTCAAAAATCACTTCACATAATCTTTCATAATAATGTATCATTTTGCGACTTCTCCATGAACCAATTGTCTCTACGAGATGCATTGGTACATCAAAGTGAGTTATAGTAACTAATGGCTCTATACCATATTTATGGCACTCATCAAAAACATTATCATAAAATTTTAATCCTTCCTCATTTGGCATTTTATCATCTCCATTTGGAAATATTCGTGCCCAAGATAAAGATAGACGGAAAGTCTTAAAACCCATTTCAGCAAATAATGCTATATCTTCTTTATAGTTATGATAAAAATCTATTGCTTCATGACTTGGATAATAATGTTCTTCATCGCATTTCATCATTTTCATCTTTCCAAGCATCACTGGAAACCTGTCTTTACCTGCTGGAATTACATCAACTGTAGATAAACCTTTATTACCTTCTAAGTATCCGCCTTCGCACTGATTTGCTGCTGTAGCTCCTCCCCATAAAAATCCTTCTGGAAATCCCTTTATTTCTGAGTTATCATTCATCTTATTATATCCTCCATATGTTTAAAAATATTATAAAAATAAAACTTCTTTTCGTTGTGACAGTAACTTTATTAATTTTGTGATACAGTAATAGTTTGAGATACCGTAATAGGTTTCATTCCTGTTTGAGATTTCGTTTCTTTATTTAATTGCTGGTCAGAGAGCCATTCCATAAGCGTTGTTACTTTTCCATTTATTATTGCTGAACATTGGTTATTATATACGTATATCCATGACCAATGACCCATATATTCATATGGTGTTCCATCTGCTTTCTTATATAGACCTGTAGTATCAATTACATTATCAAAAAATGAAAAATGAACATTTGTATCACCGGCTTGCACTAAACGATTATAAGTTGGAACTACATAATCAGCCGGAGGTACTGTTGCATCTGTTTTAGCTGCTGTAAACCAAATTGGCACTTTCTTAAACGCTTCAATATCTTTATCAGTAATCAATGTATCCTTTAGCGCCTCACAAGTTGGGAACGCTGCTGCAAAATAATCAGCATAATCACGTATCATAAGCATTGTCATATAGCCACCATTGGAGTCTCCACCTATATAAATTCTATTTGTGTCAATATTACTATTCTTTGAGACATAATCTTTGATTAATGACATAAGCGCTTTTTCATACTTTGAGCTTCCATCTCCAAAACCAGTAAATCCATCCATCCAAAAAGTTGGTGCCTGAGGTGCTAAAATATATGCACCATTAAAATATGCTTGTATGTCTTTTGATGCAAAATTTACAGCTTTATTCCCTGATATAGGTAAAAGCCCATCTGTTCCGCCTTCTCCAATACCGTGTAACCAAATAATTAATGGCTTTTTACTATAATCATTTTCTGGTGTATAGCTTGCATATTTTAGAGTAACGTTATCATAAGTTGCACTTCCAATTTTAAAATCATCAACAAGCTTTTTAGTTCCACCCGCAAATTTATTTATAACTAAACCAGAAATTTTGCCTGAATCCGTAACAATATCATTCTTCTGCTTAATTGTAAAATCACAATTAACCCAGCCATTAAGATTAGTAGTTAAATTATAGTTGATTGGCGAAGTTAAAGATACATCAGGTCCAACTTCCAAATCAAAAGTAATATAATTCCCTTTGCTTTGAATACTTCCAATATCGTCAGAAACATATGAGTTTTTAATCTTGCAATTTCCTTCTGCTTCTCCTAATATAGGTGAATTTGCTCTATTCTCAGTCCTTAATACATGCACTTCGAATGTATCCTTAGTAATTGCTGATTGTGGTATTGTTTCACCTAAATCAACAATTATTTTTGTGATTGCAGGTCCCCAATCAAATACCTCTGTAGTAGTACGATAAGATGGTTCCTGATTCTTATTATTATCAGCTGCAAAAGCACCAACATGAGGTGTACTTATCATAGTTACTGCCATAATAACTGACATAATGATTTTTCCATGCTTACTAATTATTTTTTTCATTTAACTCCCCCCTGATTTATCATGGTACTGTCAAAGTTTTTTATCTAACTAAGGCAGCAACCCTTTAATTTTTCTTATTTTTTATATAAATAACTTGCCACCCCCAAAAAGTTAAGATATTTTATACTTGCAAAACAAAAACACTGAACTAAAAAAGGAGGCAAGCTATTACCATGATTAATAAGTTTCTTCTTGAAACTGTAATTTATCTTATTGAAATTATAAAGTATCTCATGACTTTGCTGGTTGGCAAAAACTTGCTTAAAAGCATTTCGGACGAACCTGTTAAGAAAGAATACCGAAAGCTTCAAGTAGATGATCAACCAATCTTTGATGTTCCCGAAAAACTTAACTATAAGCTTCTAATAGCTGAATATGAGTTTAAGCACGGCAAAGAATTTGCTCCTGTGAAACCTCGCAAAAACAAAGCGTTAGCTCCTAAGGATGTTATCTGTCCTAAGTGTGGTGCTCCACATACCTATCTTTACGATAATAACGGAGGCCGAGGACAATATCTTTGCAAAGTCTGTGATACCACATTCAATCCTAAAAATTACTATCAGAAATCCATAGTGTTAAGATGTCCTCACTGCAGTAAAACACTTGAAAGAATCAAGGCGCGTAAGGATTTCTACGTTTATAAGTGTAAGAATGATAATTGCTCTTTTTACCAAAATAATCTTAAATCAATGACAAAATCTGAAAAACAAGATTTTAAGAAGAATCCTGGTAAGTTCAAAGTTAGATACATATTTAGAGATTTCACTTTTGACTTTAAGCCACTTTCTAAAGAAAGTCCGGTAAAATCAAAGGTTTCTCTTCCAAACATTATGATTTCTTCTTACACCTTAGGACTCATTCTAACTTACTACGTTAACTACGGTTTATCTTCCAGAAAGACAGCTGCATTGCTTAAAGATATTCATGATATTAAAATATCTCATCAAGCAATTTTAAACTATGTTAATGCCGTTTCAATTGTAGTTAAGCCATTTATAGATAACTACGATTATAAACTTTCTGACTCTTTCTGCGGCGATGAAACCTACATAAAAGTTAACGGTAAGTGGAACTATATTTTCTTCTTTTTTGATGCTGTTAAAAAGATTATTCTATCTTACAGAGTATCACCACATAGAGATACCGAAACGGCTGTAAAAGCCATCGATGATGTTCTAAGTAAGTTAAAAGAAATACCTGAAGATCTTAATCTTATAACTGATGGTAACCCTATATATCTTCTTGCACAGCACTTCTTTGCAAGCCATAGTATAAAATTCGATGTTACTCAAGTTATAGGCTTAACCAATAAAGATGAAGTTTCAAAAGAATATAGGCCATTGAAGCAAATTATTGAACGTCTTAACCGAACCTTTAAAGGCAATTATAGAGCTACTACTGGCTTCGGAAGTCCTAACGGGTCGGTTGCATTTGTAACTATGTTTGTGGCATACTTTAACTTTCTAAGACCACATTCTGCCCTTGAAGGCAAAACTCCTGTAATCCTTGAAGAGTTAGAGTCAATGTCCAACATGCCTACTAGATGGTGCAAATTTATTGAACTATCTCAAGACTTTGTTCTAAATAACTGTACAATAACTGCCTAATGATCTAAAGCAGTTGGTGAAACGCACCCTTGACACGCCCACAAAGATAAATGGTAAAATATCTCAATAGGCGGGTCTATTAGTCATGTTCAAAATTATCATTCACCCGTCCTTAACTGCCTAAGACCATTTATCTTTAGGTGTGTCAAGGGCAACTAGCAAACATAATTTAACATTAAATGGTAGTTGGATTGATTTTTCATATATTTTTTACACTACCTTTATCATATTTTAATATACTGGGCATTACATTTATTATAGACTAATCCCCAGCATATTTTAAATTATTCTCCAATATCTTATATCATTACTGTTAGTAGTTCTTCTTTATAATCAATAATTTTTCTATCAGTTTCAATAACATCTAAATAACTATCTGAATTAGTAATTACTACTGGCGTTATTAAAGAATACCCTTCTTTCTCTATAGCATTAATATCAAACTCTAGTAGTACCTGTCCTGCTTTTACTGTATCTCCTTGCTTTGCTTTAGGGTAAAAGTATTTTCCTTCCAGCTGTACAGTATCCATGCCCACATGAATTAATATTTCCGCACCGTTAGCACTTGTGATTCCTAGTGCATGACCTGTTGGGAAAAATGTTGTCAAAACTCCATCTACAGGTGCAATAATTTTACCTTCCTTTGGCTCTATTGCAATACCTTTTCCTAGTGCACCTTTTGAAAATGCTTCGTCTTTTACTTCTAATAAAGGTTTAACTTCACCTTTTAATGGACTTACTAAAATTTCTTGTCTAACTAAAGGCTGTACTGTGTTTAAATCGTTCTTACTTTTACCGGAATCCGTATTATCTTCTAGTTTTGTAAATAACATTAATATAAATCCAATCAAGAAACCTGCTATCATAGCAATTATTGAACCATAGAAGCCCCTATCCATTCCATTTGGACCAATATAACCTGGTATTCCAAAAATACCTAGGCCTCCCATAATATATACATTAGAACCCATAAGTCCCAATATTGCGCCACCTAGCGAACCTCCTATACAACTCAAAATAAATGGTTTCTTACGTGGTAATGTAATACCATAAATAGCTGGTTCTGTAACACCAAAAATTCCTGAAATAAATGCTGGTATACATAATCCCTTTAATTTACTATTCTTTGTTTTAAGTAAAATAGCTCCAACTACACCTGTTTGAGCAAATGAAGCTGCAAATATAAGTCCGAGAATTGGATCTTGATGTAATACTGTTAAATTATTTATTGCTATAGGAATGAAACCCCAATGTAATCCAAAGATAACAAATACTTGCCAGAAAGCACCCATAAATAATCCTGCAATAACTGGGCTTAAGTTATAAATTGATAGTGTTAACGCACCAAGTAATTTACCTGCCCAAGTTGCAATAGGCCCGATAACTATAAATGTTAAAGGAACAATAACTAGTAATGTACCAAATGGAACCAAGAATGTTTTAACTACATCAGGAATTACCTTTTTAAATCCATTTTCAATTTTGCCACCTACATATGTAGCTAAAATAATTGGTATAACACTTGATGTATAACTCATTAATATAACTGGAATTCCCAAAAAAGTTATATAAACTGGTGATTCAATTATTGAACCAGCAAACAAGGTATATAAAGGCTGAGCTGGTGGTGCTGTCAATCCTGCTAATGATGGATAAACTAACGCTGCACCTATTGCCATACCAATAAATTTATTCACTTTAAACTTATTAGCTGCTGTATAGCCTAAGAAAATTGGGAAGAAGTTAAATAAACAATCTCCAGTTGCATTTAAAATTTGATAAGTTCCATCAGTAGTGTTAAGTATATGCAACGCTATGAATAATGCATTAAATCCTTTAATCATACCTGTTGCAGCTAGTACTCCTAAAATCGGAGTAAATACACCTGATACAGTATCTATAAATTTGTTAAATGGACTCAGTTTTTCTTCTGACACATCTTCTGATGCTCCAGTTTTAAAACCACCAATAGCAACAACATCTTCAAAAACATCTGGAACATGATTGCCAATAACCACTTGATATTGTCCTCCGCTCTTTACAACAGTAACGACTCCATCCATATTTTTTAATACCTCAGTATTTGCTTTACTTTCGTCTTTCAGTTTAAAACGTAAGCGAGTAATACAGTGCGTTAAGCTATTAACGTTTTCTTTACCACCGACATTCTTAATTATGTCTTTTGCTAATTGTTCATATTTCATAATAATTCTCCTTTTCATATATCTTTATAAAAAAACGAGACCAGATATGGATAGATATATCTTTTCTATCCATATTTGGTCTCGCCTGCTTTACCAGTAACAATCCAATACTTTTATTATTTTAATTTATCTTTGAGTCACACGCTGGATGTGTATCGTTAGGTATAATTGCTCTTCATCAGATAATTCTTTTTCTAAATACTTCTGTATTTTAAGCATACACTCATATGCTTTTTTATATTTAGTTTTAACTTGCTTTAATAAAAAATCATCCTCTTCCTTTTCCATCTTTTCGTTTTTACTTAATCGTTGAAAAAAGAATCTTAAATGTGTAACAAACCTTTCATAGTTAAGAGATTTTTCATTAAGTGCAATATTGTAAGTGTACTTAATTATATTTAATATATCCTGTATCATTTTTGTTTGATGAGCAATGTCTTCGACTTTATTACTCGAATTATTAGTCTGGGCATTTATTAAATGAAGAGCTATGTTTCCTGCTTCATCTTCTGGTAATTTTTTATTAGTTTCACTCTGGATTAGATCTAATGCTTTTAATCCAATTTCAAATTCTTTAGGATAAAACTTTTTAATCTCCCAGATTAATGCATTTGGACGATTTAATCCTTCATCAAATAATTTTAATGCATAACTAATATGATCAGTTAAAGTAATATATATATAATCATTTAGTTCAACACTTAGCATATTCTTGGCGTATTCAATAATATCATAACATAGTGATACATGTTCAGTAGGAATATCTTCTAATAATAATTTAAATTTCTCTGAGGCATCTTTTTGTTTTAGTATAAAAGTTTTTTCGATTAGATTTTCATCTACTTGATCTCCTACACTTTTCTTAAAGCCAACTCCACGCCCCATAATAACAATCTCTTGCTTACTTAAGTCTTTGGCTAAAATAGCATTATTATTAAATATCTTTTTTATTATCATTCCTATCCCCCAATCAAAGTTTATGATAAATTAGAATATAAAAACCCCAATTAATCAAAAGAGACTAAGCAATATCTCTTCTCATTAATTAAGGTTTCGCCTGATCTAGTCAGTAACAATCCTAATATTTTGTAATCGTTTATCCATATTTTTATAATAACTTCTTTACTATTAAATGTCAAGAATTTTGTTATTATTTTCATCAGAAAAATTATAATCAGCTGTTAATCTTAAGATTTTTTAGCATCTATCTTTTAAGTCCACGTAAAAAATCTGCACATCCGAAATGGCAGCTATTCTGCATATAAGAACATTTTATGCAAGCTAATATATTTTCTTTTTTATTCTCTCTCAAAGCATAGACTTTTGAATCAGTTTTTTATAATTTATATTCATAAGTGGCAAACTATCTACAAATTTAGCATGAATATAAATTTCTAGAGAAGAACAAAATCGCAGGCGACTGTGGAGCCGGAGATTTTTTCACGCATCTGCCTTTTCGAACGTATGTGAGAAAAATTTGGCAGGCGAATAAGATTTCTTTTTTATTTTTTTGATACAAAAACTAGTCAATCAACTTTTTTAAGTTATCCACGGACTTTATTAAAATATAAATTCCTAAAAAATAAAAAAGCCAGTAGAACATTTAATCTAAAATGTTCTACCAGCCTTACTTAACCGCAAATTGAGATTTACAGTTTTTTAAAGAAAACTTTTTTCTACGTTCTTAGTTCTTAATTACTTTAAACCTTGTTCGTAGCTTTCAATCATGTGTTTAACCATGAAACCGCCAACGCTTCCGTTTTGTCTTGAAGAAAGGTTTCCTTTATCTTGATTTTCATAGTCTTGTAATCCAATTTCTGAAGCAACCTCAGTTTTTAATCTGTTTAACCCTTGTTTTGCTTCTGGTATTAATGTTCTGTTTCTTCCACTATTGTTTGAAGACATATATATCTACCTCCCTTAAATTAATATAAATTTTGCTTGGCAGTAATATATTAACCATTATGATGAATTATAACCTATAAAAATATTAACAAAAGTAGCATCATAAATTATAATTAGAAAAAACTTTCAATACCTTGTACTAAAATTCATAAAAAAAGTAGCAATCTACGATTACTACTTTTTAATGTATTATAAATTATACAGCCTTGTCTGAATTTTCTTGATTGCTTTCATTTTGAAGTGCACTATGCTTTCTTCCGTAAACAAAATACACTATTAAACCTATAGCAAGCCATACTAAGAATCCAATCCAAGTTATTAATTTTAATCCGCATAATAAAACTATACAGCATATTATTGATATCAATGGAGTAAATGGTACTCCTGGAGTTTTAAAGATTCTTTTGAAATCTGGCATAGTTTTTCTAAGCACTATAACTGCAAGAGATACAGAAATGAAACTTAATAATGTTCCTGTACTTAAAAATTCTACAATAATATCTAATGGTAAAAATCCTGCTATTATTGCTGCTATAGTTCCAGTTATTATAGTTGAAATGTGTGGAGTTTTATGTGTTGGATGTACTTTTGAAAATAATTTTGGTAAAAGTCCATCTCTTGACATAACCATGAATACTCTAACTTGGCCATAAAGTACAACCATCATAGTAGAAACCATTCCAAGTATAGCTCCAGTTCCAACTAACGCTGCTCCCCAGTTTATACCAACTCTAGCTAGGGCTCCAGGCACTGCATTTTCTGAAATTATTTCATTATAAGGTACCATTCCAGTAAGAACAACTGCAACGGAAACATAAAGCAAAGTAACTGCTATTAAACAAATTATAAGTCCAAGTGGTATATCCTTTTTAGGATTTTCAGCTTCTTCTGCTGCTGTAGATATTGCATCAAATCCTATAAATGAGAAGAAGATAGTAGCTGTTGCTGCAAAAATCCCCTTAAATCCAAATGGTACAAAAGGTTGATAGTTAGATGGATTTATGTGTGATACTCCAAGAACTATAAATATAAGAATTATAGCTATTTTTATTCCAACAATTAAATTGTTAACTCTAGCGCTCTCCTTCATACCATAATATAATATGTAGGTTATCACTGCAATTATTAATACTGCTGGTAGATCAACTATTCCGCCTTTACTTGGTGACGTTATCAAAGCTTGTGGAAGTGTTACACCTACTGATTTTAATATTCCAATAAAGGTTCCTGACCAACCTGATGCAACCGCACTACATGCAACTAAATATTCTGCAGTAAGGCACCATCCAATTATCATAGCTACTATTTCACCAAATACTATGTATGAATAAGAATATGTACTTCCCGCAACTGGAAACATAGTTGAAAGTTCACAATAACACAATGCACAAAGTCCAGCTACTATACCTGCTAAAATAAATGAAATAATTACAGCTGGTCCAGCCAAATGTGCGCCTGTTCCTGTCGCAACAAAAATACCTACCCCTACTACTGCTCCAATACCGAAGGCAGCTATGTCTTTGGCTTTAAGATTTTTCTTTAAAGCTGTCTTTTGTGCCCCTTCCAACATTTTATCTAACGATTTTTTCTTAAAAATATTCATATAGGTCCTCCTATTTACTTAATCCATTCGTCAAAAATCTCTTAATAACTATATACCTCTATATAACATATTAAATATTTATCTAGAAATTTTAAAAGTACAACAAACCAATTAATATATTATCATATTTTTATAATATTAGGCAAGACATTAACACATTAATAATTTATATATTTTTTAATTTTTCTCTTAAAAAAACAATACTTTTTAACATAATATTATGCAAAGTCCTAATATAAGGAAGAAATTCATAAATTAACGACGAAAATCCAACAAAAAATTGCTGCATTATTTTTAATCTATGTTTCTAAATAAATTTAAATCTATAATATCCATCATTATTTTAAGCAAATATAAGAATAATATTAGTAATAAATGAAGAAATTTATTAAAAAATGCCGAACTTATATCTCTTATCACTACTATAAAACGATAAGAGACATAAGCTCGGCACTCTATAATAAGGTTGTTATAAATTTTTATTGACCTATAAGATACGCCATCAATTCTTCCCTTGTAAATCTTTTAGGTTCTTTAAATTGATTTAAAGTTAATGCTCTATAATAAACTTCAGCTACTTTTTCAACATATCTTCCTTTAGATAGTACATCTTCTATATCTTTACTAACAACAATTACACCATTACTTTCTAATAAGCAAGCATCACTTGTGCTTAATCTTTCTAACAAATCTTTTGCTGGATCATTAGTTTTTTCTTTTTCATAATTCGCTAAATATATATAACCGCCATAATTTGCAGCATCATAAGTTACTGGGGGAATTACTTTATTAGCTACCGCAAAAGTAGTCGCATAAACTGGGTGAATATGCATAAAAGCTTTTATATCTTTTCGAGCCTTATATATATCAAGATGCATTTGCATATCACTATTTGGTTCAACTCCGTCCATTGTTTCAACTTTATTTCCATTTAGGTCTACAACACAAACATGCTCCTGGCGTAAATCTTCTATTTTAATTTTTGAAGGTGTTATAATTACATAACCAGAACTTTCGTCTTTAATACTAAAACTTCCGATTTTTTCTATGCATAAGTTATATTTTTCTGCATCTTTTACAATTTTTATAAGTTTAATTTTTAAATTTTCTAACATACTTACACTCTCCTTCACCATAACGCTCACTTAATTTAATCCCATTACTTTATCTTCAAATATTCTAGCATCCATCAATTTAAGATCTTTATCTACTATTGGCGCAAAATCCATTGCAGCTAATATATCTTTTTCAAGATTTACTCCAGGTGCAATTTCAGTTAAATGTAATCCATCTTCTTTTAACTCAAATACAGCTCTTTCTGTTATATACATAACAGGTTGTTTTAACTTCGTTGCACGATTTCCACTAAAAGTAATCTGCTGAACAGAGTCTACAAATTTTTTATTTGATCCATCATTTATAATTTTTAATTTCCCATCTTCTATTTTTATGTCCAATCCTTTAGCTGTAAAAGTTCCACAGAAGACTACTTTCTTCGAACTTTGAGTAATGTTAATAAATCCACCACAGCCTGGCACCTTTGGTCCAAATTTACTTACATTTATATTTCCCTGCTTGTCTACTTCTGCAAGACCTAAGAATGCTATATCCAATCCGCCTCCATCGTAGAAATCAAATTGTGTTGGTTGATCATACATACATTCTGGGTTTATTGATGCTCCAAATTTATTGCCGCCTTGAGGAATCCCGCCTATAGCTCCTGGTTCTACGGTTAACGTAAAGTAATCACATATTCCTTCTTCATTAGCAACATTTGAAATTGCTTCTGGCATTCCAATCCCGATATTCACAACTTGTCCTTTTACTAATTCCATTGCAGCTCTTCTTCCGATAATTTTTCTTTCATCTAATTTTAAAGGTGCTAATCCATCGACTACCATATTTGCCTCTCCAGTTAATGAAGGGTCATAATTGTATCCTAATATTTGAGCTTGATCTTCTTTATCTTCTGCCTCAACTATATAGTCAACATATATTCTAGGTATCTTCACAGCTCTTGGATCCAATGTTCCAAATTTAACAATCTTCTCAACCTGAACTACCACAGTTCCTCCACAATTTTTAACAGCTTGAGCTATACATGCAGCCTCAGAATAAGTAGCTTCGTGGTCCATTGTAATATTTCCTTTTTCATCTGCATATGTTCCTCTAATAAAAGCAATATCTATCTTTGGACATTTATATATTAAATTTTCTTCACCTAATATATCTATTACTTGTACTATATCATCCTTAGTTATTGAATTTGCTTTTCCTCCCTCTACTCTAGGATCTACAAAAGTATTTAATCCAACTTTAGTTATAGTGCCAGTCTTATTACTTGCTTTATCTCTAAACATATGACACATAACTCCTTGCGGTAAATTATATGCATATGTTTTATTATCTCTAATTAATGCGCCTATCTTAGGTGCTAAGCCAAAGTGTCCTCCTATAACTCTACCTGTTAGCCCTTCATGTGCTAAGTGATTTAATCCTTTACTTCCTCTATCACCTGATGCTGCCGCAAACATTAATGTTAGATTTCTTGGGCTATTTTCTTCTAAAAATCTTTCTTCCAAACTTTTGATTAATGATTCTGGAACTCCTAGTAATGCGAAACCTGATGTTGCCAAAACGTTATTGTCTTTTACCAAATCTGCTGCCTCTTTAGAATTAATTATTTTTACCATAAATATCATCTCCTGAAAAATATAATAGCCTTTGTTATTTTTTTATCAATTCCTCTTACCTTTATTTTAATAGCTTGTCTATTTTTTGTCAATCTAATTTTCTGACAATTCAGAATTATTTTTTAATACATTATTATTCAAAAATCTATTTTTTATTGTTAATGTATTGATATCGCTAACATTTCTCTATTTTTCCCATATTTTTCAAGAAAATTAAAAATATAAAATTAAATCAAAATATTTATTATCTAATTATACTTATATTTTATGAAAATAACCACATATTGGTTATTACATATTGATATTTTTTTAACTATTTTTCAATTTATTATTGATTACCAAATAACAACATTATATTTCACATATCGATTTAGCATATATGTTGCAATTCACAATGCACAATTCACAATTATAGCTAGAATTTTTTCAATATATATTCTCTACTAGGACCATATAACATTAAAATTTCCCCTCTTTAATACAGCAATAACTCCTTTGATTGTCTTAAAATCAAAGGAGTTATTACTTTGTTATAAAATATAAAACTTATATTGTTTTCTCTTTTGTTACAATTATGATTTATAATCAGCAATATATGTTATATATTAAGTTGCTCTATTATTCATATTTTCTCTATATGGCTCTAAATGAACAATTACATCAGCATTATTATTAAATTCCTTTCTTAACGCATCTTGAATTTCATGAGTTAACTTATGAGACTCTTCAAGACTCATCTTTGAATCTGCTAAAACATGCATATCTATATGCATATCTTCAATAGTTCCACGACTTCTTATTTTATGAACACCTTTTACACTTTTCTGGGACATTGTAATTTTTTTTATTGTCCCAGCTTCTACTGCAATACTATCAACTAAAATATCGCTAGCAGCTCTGAATATTTCATAGGCAGAATGAAATATAAAGATAGCAACTACAACAGAAGCAAAACTATCTATAAGTGGCGATACTCCTAATTTTATTGCGCTAATAGCTATAATTACACCAATGGTTACAAATACATCACTTTTTGTATGCATTGAATCAGAAATTAGAATTGTACTCTTTAACTCTAACCCCCTCTTATATTCATACTTCGTAATAAATATATTAATGCATAGTGTAACAAGCATTACAATTAGACTGATCGTTGTAATTTCTGGTCTAACTGGATGCATAAATTTATTAATTCCATCGATTATAATCTTTCCACCTATAAAAACTAACATTCCAACAATAAATAATCCTGTAAGTGTTTCATACTTCTTATGCCCATAAGGATGCCCCTCGTCAATAGGCTTGGCTGCTATTCCTACCCCAATAAGTCCAATGATATTAGATGATCCATCTGTTATTGAATGAAATCCATCCGCCACTATACTTGAACTATTTGCAAAAGTACCAATTACTATTTTTATAAAAGCTATTATTATATTTGCAAGCATAATAATCCAAAGCACTCTTTTTATTTCTTTAAAATTGTTTTTCTCCAAAATTACACCTACTTTTAATTAATAAAATTTAAGTAACTATAATAAATTTGTTGATAAATTCAACTCTAGATGACTAATACATTATTTTTTCTTTATATTACTTCTAAAAAATCTTATTCTACATCCTACTTCATCAATTATTTTAATAATAGTTTGCTTATTAATTATCAATTGGTAATATATTTTATACTTCTATAGTATGTTATTGTTCCATATATGTTAATATATCTAGAAATATATCAAGTACTTATTATTATCAGTTGAAAATAAATTCTAATTGATAGCTCATATAGTTCATAACCTACTAGTTCAAATATTATATAAAAAGAAATACAAACAACAAAAAGGACTCAGAATCACATTTTCCGAATCCTTTATTTCAAATTAATATATTGCAAAAATAATTTTTCATCTTAGTTCTAAAAATATTACAAGAATTTTAACCGTAATTATGAATTGTTAAATGTGCATTGTGAATTTCAATATATATAACCATTTTCGAAAATCTTTATTTCTAATATATCCAATAACCTCCACACATACCAGCCTGTACAAAAATATAAAATTACTTTAAAAATCTATTGCAAATAGAGTATTAATATTAATTCAAAAAAGCATTTTGTTAAATATTTTATAGAACTATATTTATGTAATTTGCTATATTTTTTATACTTTATCAGGTAATTCACTTCTAATTTTCTCTAAGTGCTTTGGATAATCCTGAATTACGATATCAGCCTTTATTCCAATCTTCTCTAATGCCCCCAATGAAGATTGTACTTTATCCCAGAATTCTTCTACTGCTCTATTTACATGATTTTTCACCACTGCAGTCTCAAACTCATTATTTTCCTTTTCAACTTTTCTCAACTGATTCATTAAAGTTATTTCATCAGAATCTATATTTTTTAATTCTACACATAATGTATTTTTTAACCCAAGTATACAAAAATCTTCACTTAATCCATCTTCGCCTTTATTAGAAACATATGAAATCTCTTTAATAATTTTTCTTCCAGTATATCCGCTCGAGTCTTCATATTCTTGAAATACAAGAATGTCTCTAACACTAAAATCCCTATTGTATTTTACTAATTCAAAAGTTTTACTTCCATCTCTTATCACTTTATAGTTATTAGGCGTTATTTTTAGCTCATGTATCATTTAAATCATCTTCTTTCTATAGTGTATTATATTTTAAAATTTTCGACTTAAATAAATTGAGTATTTGCTCCATATAACTATTGTTTCAAAAAATACTTCAACTATTCTTAATAAAAGTTTTTAAATTACATAATCTCTGATTAGCATATAGATAATCCACCGAAAGTAGAAACATTGTTATTTCGCAGGACTATGAAAATTTCGCTGAAAGTGCTAAATTGCAGGTTGCATCACTAATGCTTGCTCCCATTTTCATTGTGACAAGCATTAGTGGAACAACCTACAATCAAGAGCTTTTAACAGCTTATTTTCAATGCCTGCTGCATAAAAATGTTTCTGCTTTCTAGCATAGTATTTATTTCATAGTATAAATCATAGCTATGTATAAGTTATAGATAAGCCAATTATAAGTTAGATTTATACTATGAAATATATCCCAACTAGAAATGGGTAATATATTTTTGTGGAATGTTTCATTGGTAATTTTGATGGATGTGATTCTTAATTGAAATTCCAAATCTATGATTTGGTCAATTGAAATTACTCAGTGAACGAAGTGAGTCGAGTTTCCTTTGAACTATTCCAAATGTGCTAGTTCACAGCTTGTTCTTTGAGGCTAGCACTTTGGGTGCAACTTTATAGCCTTAGAATCACCCATCAGAATTACCTAGAAACTGGAACAAAAGTATATTATTCATTTCGGCGAGTTATATGCATAAGTTCAGGTCTTAGTTGGATTATCTATAAAAGCTGGTATTTTATAAAATACCAGCTTTTATAGATATGTTCTAATTCATTACTTAACTTTTTCGATAAATTCATCTATTAATTTTCTTGCCAACGTAAACTTTTTAGGTATATTAGGGAAGTTTTCTTTTGAGAACCACTGTGCATCAACTATTTCTTTTCCATCGACCTTTATTTCTCCTGATTCATACTCTGCAAAAAATCCAACCATTAATGAATTAGGGAATGACCAAGGAGAGCTTTTATAATATTTAATATTCTTAACCTTTATTCCAACTTCTTCAAAAACTTCTCTTTTAACTGTACTCTCTAAATTTTCTCCAGCCTCTACAAATCCTGCAATCAAACTATACATATCATTTTTAAATCCTCCATTATGAGCAAGAAGAATTTTATCTCCTTTTATAACAGCAACTATTATAGCAGGACATATTACAGGATACATTACATTATTGCAGCTCGGACAAACTTTGGCCATTTCATCAATTTTATCTTCTGTTCTAGATCCACATTTTCCGCAAAATCTATGTGTTCTATCCCAATTTAATATTTGGTTAGCCCTTCCTGCTACTAAAAATAATTCTTCTTCTAATAGCGGTCCAATTTCATATAATGATATCAGCTCAAAATTATTTTCCAATTTAATTTCTGAAGAAACTTCTATTGCAAAGCAAAACTTATCTTCAATTTTTCCAAGAAGGAACTCTTTTTCATATTTAGCTCCTAATTTCATAATTTCATCAAAAACAGGAATGCTTAATACGTCTCCATTTCTCTTAACTAATAAACTTCCCTTGAATATTAAAAAACATAAGTCTTCTGGTGTACTTTTTTTCACTATATTAGATAATATATTAAAATTATTTTCCATCTTAAATTAATTCCTTTCAAAACACTTTACCATTTAAAGCTAATATCTAATGTAAAGTTATAATAAATAATCTTTATTATAACATTTAATTTAAATTAAGGTAAGCATATACATTTAATTTAAGTGAACTAAAAATAACTTATGTATCGAATAATTCAATGAAATTTGCCTTATTAAACATACAAAGAGGAGCATTTTGTATAACCCCTCTTAATAAACAAACTATTATTTTATATAATAATCCTTGGCTTGATATTAGTGTTTTTTACAGCAGTGATGTTTGTGATGAGATTTACGACATTTGAAGCAGCATTTATTCTTTTTCATATACTCTATGAGTTCACGTTTTGCTCTTTCATAACCATCTCTACAGCCTTTTTTATAACCTTCATACTTTCCTTTTTCAAAACCTTCTTTGAAAACTTTTTCCATCATCTTTGGGATATAATCTTCATCTTTATCAAAGTCGCACTCTTCTTTTCCGCCTAAATCCCAATCTTCTTTTTCTGCGAATTCATACTCTTCTTTTTTGTCATATCCATAGTCTTCTTTTTTATCATATCCATAATCTTCTTTTTTATCATATTCATAATCGTCTTTTTCTTCAAATTCGCATTCTTCTTTTCCAAAGAAATCAAACTCATCCTCTAGGTCATCAAAATCAAAGTCAAGCTCATTTTCAAAATAATAACTGTATTCTTCTTTATTATCTTTGTAATCCATTTTTTTCTCTCCTTTGTAATTTCCATAAAATTGTTTGATTTATAGAAGCTCTATTTATATAGCTTTTAATTTATCTACTATGCTATTAAAAATCTGATAACATTTTTTTACTAGAACTTTGTTAAAATTAACAATCACTTAGTATTATATTATGCTGATTTATAATATTTGCTATTAATTACTAAAGAAATATTCCAACTCATCTCAACTTTAACCTGAATAATAAAACTATAAAAGTTATTTGAAAAACGTATATTTTTCTGTACTTTGTTAATAATATTATTGAAAACATAATAACCCGACCTAAATTTAAAATAGAGATAGTATTTTAGAATTCACTAATACTATCTCTATTTTTTATTTTAAATTTATTTATAGTAACTATAATATGTGTTGCGATTAAATTTCCGCATGGTTCGCTTTAATTGAGTTCTTAGCTTACTATGATTTTGGATGCGAATTTATCATTACAGCATGTATATTTAATATGTAAAATTTTTATATAATAATCTCAAAAGATATGTATATTTATTTACTACCCTGTCAATAATTCTAAAGGAAAGCATTATTACTCAACCACACTTAAAAATAGAGATAGTATTTTTTAATTAATAATACTATCTCTATTATATTCCTCTAAATTAACTTCTAATTATACCTTTCCAACAATTCCTTAAACACCTTATTGTGCTCTATGTCTTTGCTTAGAGATTGAATAACTCTTATAATCTGCTGTTCATTTATCTTTTCTTTGGAATTCATAGCAATTCCTATTATATAAGCTTTTATTATTTTATAAGTATTAATAAGAACTTTAATACTTTCCAAAAACTCTTCTCCTTTATTAAAAGGAATCAAGTCTTTAAAAATCTGATTTACTAAGTAATTTTCTAGAATGTATGAATAGTCATCTATCTCATTAAAATATCTAGGATTTTCTTCTAGATACGTGCGTAAATCACTTTTATTAAAAATCCCATCTTTATATTCATTAACACATTGCTTAAGCCTAATCCCTCTTATATTTTCAAACAGATCAGCCTCAGCAATATCTATATAAAAATCATTATTTTCTTTGAAATTCATTCCTTTTAACGACTCATAATCTATGTACTCATTATTAAAATCATCTAATAACTTCTCTATTCCATCAAAATCATTTAGTTTATATAGACTCTGAATTTTTCCATAAAAACTCTTAAGAATATTTAACCGTTCCTCTATTGAATATTCTCTCGATTGAATAATATTTATAGATATTACTCTTATATCCCAAAAATATTGAAAAAGGCTTTCCGTCCCTTCAAAGGCTTCACTATCTATAATTCTTTTTATCTCAATATCATTCTCATTTATTTCTTCTTCGCTCTCTATAAACTCCATTTTTTCTTTATTTAAGAACGCTTTTGTACATATTTCTATGCAAGAAGGTAATCCACTCTTTTCATAAATATTATCAACAATATTAAATACTCTAGGATAACTTTTGCAAGTTATACAAAGATTCTTTTCTCCAAAACCACCATGTATATCACAAAGCATATTACAATTTAAAAAAGGACATCTATTACCATCTTTTAGTGCCATGAAACCATTATTAAAAAAATCGTGTTCAGCTTCATTCACAAAAAACTTTCCTTCCAATAATTCTTTAAATTCACCAGTACTATTAGTGTAATTATTATAAGTATCCTCATCTATATTTATATCCCATCCCGCACAACAAGTATCAATGCAACTTGAGTTTATGCATTTAAAGTCTTCCATATATTTGGGTAAAAAAACGTTTATTTTCATTTACTAGCTCCAATCTTCTTACGTCCTTAAGAGTCATTTATCATATTCTAATATAGACTTATTTATATATTTCACTTTATTTAGAGATATAATTTCAATAAGTTTATATAATGTTATTATTACTATTTCAATTTCATTATATCATACTTAATCTCGCAAATATGTACATCATAGATGAAATACTGTACTAAAATATATAAGACGAAATTTAAATCACACTCTATTATGCATAAAGTGTGATAATCAAACATCTATAATATATATTTTAGAAGTTATTTAATGGTAAGCTTCTTTTATTGGTGTTTAAATCTAGCAATCTTTATCTTTAGGAACGTTTGTAGGATCTTCAACTAAAGTAGTAAAATAATAATCATGATAATGTCCATCTGCACAAGCTGTTTTACCCTTTACTAAATGAATATGCTTTCCGTCTGGAAGATAAATAGCCGGACCTGTTGTATCACAAAGATCATGGTAGTGATCACAAAAAGTATCTGTACGTCCTTCTATTTTATGAACGTGTGAATTACCACATTCTATTGCAGGACCAGTCATGCCGGCAATCCGATGATTATGTCTCACACATTCATCATCTTTTGCATAATCTGTACTTGATAAATATTCATGATTATGATTCTTTATTCTATAGCTAATATCTACATAGTTACAGTTATCCTCATTTTTATCATTTTGGTTATTTTTGTAACCACAGCTGCATCTCCCGTTATTATTACAATTGTATCTCACCGTAAGCTCCTCCTCCGTTATTAAAATATATATAATATTTTATGTTTGCTCGTATATTTGTGTGATTACTTAGTAACGTACCATATTTTTATTGCTTTCCTATAGTAAATCCATCATTTCAAGTAGATTTAATTTCTATAAAGTTTTATATAAGTTAGTCATCACCATTTTTTAACACTGGATCATTAAAATTAAAATTTCCATATAAAAAATCTTTTTAAATAATCGCAAATACATCATAATATTCTAATTCTTAAAATTAAATCGAAATAAAAAAGGTGGCATTGTCCATGACAATGCCACCTTTATAAAATGAAGAATCTTTTATCAAATCACCTTTATAATATCACAATATCTTAAATTAGTAACTATTTTTCATAACATAAATTTTGACAAAATGTGTCACAACTCTTTCAAAAATGTAATATAAATTAAGACTAATAAAATAAAGATGCAGTCAAATAGTGACTGCATCCAATGGTTAAACTTGAGAGAGAGTTATTTAGGATTTGAATATATTGTGTATTTATATAATAGCATATTATTTAAAAATAGTCCATATTAATTAATAACTTTTATTGATTAATATTCTTAAAATTCAAAAAAATAGAGGTAAATTAAATCATACAATTTAATTTACCTCTAATAATAAATATTATTGAGCTTGTAAAAATTCCTCATAGCTCTCTATTCTATCCTCTCTATTATTCTTCTTTAGCCAGTTATTATAAGTTAAAATAGTCTCTTCTAACTTGTTTATTTTTATCACTTTTCCATTCTTTTTCTTTTTTTCAGCGTATATATTGATTTTCATTAAGTTACCCATAATAACTCCCCTTCCTTAAATATTATTTATTACTTTTTCTCTTCAAATATATATTACCACATTATTATAAAATATTCCATACTATTTAATAATAATTATTTGTTATTTTTAAAATTATATTATATTCACTTTTTATCTAGTTCAAAAATAAATAAATAAAATACTTTAGAATTATATCTGTATATAATTACATAGGTCTCATAAAAATTAAAATAAATTTATTCTATGCCTTCAATCCTTAATAATTGAGGATTGTTATTAGAAACTCTAACATGTACTTTTGCTATCTTCATTCTCAAACTTTTTATTATTACCTTTACTTTGCATATAAAGTAATAGTCCTCGACACCATTAGTAATTACTGTGATAGGATCAAATTTGAATCCATTTATGCCATCTAACGCATCATTTAGCATTACTTTTTCTTCTATAGAAATTTCACTTCTGATTTCCATTTTTCTATTTTCTTTTAACATATAAACAAACACCTTCTCCTGTAACTATATTATTACCGGTTTTTGTCAGTTATTAATCAATTATATAAAGCTTTTCTTAATATAATATTACAAAAAAATAAAGATTCTGCTTTATTAAAAACAAAAGAGACAGATTAAACTTAAAATCTAATCTACCTCTTAGTAATTATCGAGCTCGTAAAAATTCTTCATAATTTTCAATTTTATCCTCTCTGTGCGTTACTTTTAACCAATAGTTATATTTTAAGATATTTTCTTCTAAAACTCTTAGTTTAATTTTACTATTATTATTCTTCTTAATCTCCGAATACATAATTATCTTAATTATATTCCCCATATTTACCACCTCCTTCTATATCTATAATACAATTTGAGTATATAAATTTGGGTACTAAAATTTTAGGGTATGAAGTATTTTCTCATATCCTAAAATAATTAATTTTCTATAATATATCTTATAATATTTCTTCAATAGTTAGTAAATTTATGCTTCCATCATTTTTAGTTTTAATATATATTTTGGCCATCTTCATTTGCCTATTATTCGCTTTTACTTTACATATAAAATAATAATCGCCTTTATGATTTATTATCACAAATACAGGAACAAATTCCCATCCAACTATTTCATTTAATGCTTTTCTTAATATTCTCTTATCCTTTGCTGTAATTGTATTCCTAATCTCTAAATCATTTGCTAGCATGCCATATACCCTCTCTCATAAAATACGCTTATCGATATTTATATTTGTCATGAATTAAGTCAATTCCTTACGCAAACATTTTTAATAAAACGTACAATTTTTTATCTGTGTCTTTTCCGATCTAGAAGCATCGTATATTTAATGATGAAATTCCAAAAATAAAATTAATTGTAGAGTAACCCAAATTTTTATCAAGAGAATATTAAATTATGATTCCTATATCAATTGTATATACAATAAAATTTGTTATTCTACTCTACATAATATGAAGAAGCTTTAATATATGTCACTAACAATAGGCCATAATCATAAGTATTCTTCATTCATCATTTTTTCTTTCAAATTTTAATAAAAAAATCGCAGGCGACTGTGTTTAAGTTCCGTATTGTGCTTCGCACTCTTTTCATATGTGTAGATTTTTTCACGCATCTGCCTTTTCGAACGCATGTGAGAAAAATCTGCACATCAGAAATGGCAGCTATGCACCTATAAAAAGAGTAGCTATGCTACAATACTGAACTATTCTGCATATAAGAACATTTTATGCAGGCGAATATGATTTACTTTTTTATTCTTTTATAGTAATTAACCTTAGTAAAATATACTACTATAAAGTTATCCACAGATTTTATTGGAATATAAATTCCTAAAGAATAAAAAAATAGTTAACCACAATCTCGTGGCTAACTAAAATGTCTAATCTAATATACTACTTCTTCAATGAATATAGTAAGGTTATTAACTAAATCAATATATTTTATATTATCATTTTCTTTAAATGCAACTATAGGTCTTGTTGGCATATTTATATTTTGTTTAATAACCATAGCTTCTAACCCATTACTCAACTTTACAGTTAAACCATTAGGGTAACAATAAATTGATCCTACAAAATCCTTATATATATCGTTACTGAACCTTTGCTGGCCCATTGCTGCTAATACTTCAATTGCATGGTGTGGTAAAATAGAATCATCAGACTCTAATATATTAATATATTCATTACAAATAGACACAATCTTTGCAAATTCATATATCTTGTCCCCTTTTAATTTTTCAGGATAACCACTGCCATCTTCATTTTCATGATGTGAACGTATGCAAGTACATAATGTTGCTGAAAAATAATTATTATTTTTTACCAATTTATACCCTTCAATAGTATGATCATCTCCATCAGAAACTATTTTACCAATATCATGTAATATAGCTCCAATCCCTAGTTTTAAAATTTTGTCCTGACTATATTTTTTCTTGTAACCAATTATTATTGATAATAATGCTACATTCAGCGAATGAGTACATAATTCAAGATCTTTATCATTTTTAGCTAAGTTGTTATATAAATAGGCATTTTCTGAAATATTTATATTTTCAATTATTTCTTCAACTATTTTTATCACTGGTTGTTCAGGGACATATTTTTTCCTTTTGCATTCATCAAATACATTCTTTAACTCTTTGATTGCCTTTAGCCTTAATGGTGCGTCATATATTTCTTGTAAAGTAACATCATTTATACCATCATCTATATAGATTGTATTTATACCTATTTTCTTTATTTGTTCAATATTTCTTTCATTAATTTTTGCACCTTTATTTAAATATATCATTCCTGATTGCGTATAAATAGGAACCGCTAACTCTTTGTCCATTGCTTTTTCATTTAATATAACTAATCTCATACCGTTCTTCTCCTCTTCATAAATATTTCATCTGTTTTTATACTGTTACTATAAATTATAATAAAATATACTTTATTGGTCAATTTTTTCACTTTATCCACTCTGATCTTAATAAATCATTTTATTCCACATTTACTTAATATGTTAAGTTTTATTAAATTATTTATTGATAGAATCTTATATAGACATTTTTTTTATTTTTATTCTAATTGTTGAAAATAGTCGTAATACAATTATGTTTTTTTGTTAATACTTTAAATAAGTGAGGTGTAGTTTATGATTATATTAAGTCTAATATTTTTAATCTTTATAGGAATAAATATATTTTGGAGTTCTGCGAAAAATAAAAATATAGATGACTATATGCAGGACATGCAAAAACAGTTGCAAGATGAGTTGAAAATAATAAAATAATAATAAAACTTAATATCGCTGTTTTAAATTGCAAAATAAAATGCAGCCATCATATGACTGCATTTTTTTATCTATTAATTATGAGGGGTTAAGGTAAAGGGGATTTGAATATCTTTTGTATGTTTATATATTAGCACATTATCATAGAATAATCAATATTAATTGATATTTTTTATCAACTAATATATGAATTAATACTTCTCACAACGAAATTGAGAGCAATCACTAGTAGTGCACTCTGTAATTTAGCCCTTTCAGCGAAATTTTCATATCCCTGTGAAATAACAATGTTTCTCCTTTCGGTAGATTGTTTCATAAGACTAAGCTATATATTGTTTATCTATATGAATATCTTTCTTTATAATTATTTCTAAGAAAATAAATATAAGCAGCAATTGGACAATTCCTAATTGCTGCTTTTGATAAATTATGAAAAAAGGTTTAACAATTTAATTATTAACATTTTTTTATTTTAAAAACCATTCCTATGCAACAATTTTACTTGTCGCAAAACTTTTATACTATTTCTTCTATTGCTAGCAATCTAGGCTTATTTCCATCTTGAACTTTAATATATATCCTTGCCATAGTCATTTGCAAATTTTCTATTATTGTTTTTACTTTACAAATAAAATAATACTCTTCTATTCCATTACTTACTACAGCTATTGGATTAAAACTCCATCCCTTTATTCCACTTATTGCTTTTTGCAATATCTTCTTATCCCTTTTTGTAACTTTATTTCTAATTTCTAATTCTTTATCATCTCTAATTTCTAGATCCTCAATTTCTTTTTCCATGATATAAACACCCTTTCTAATAACTATATTAATACTTATTTTTGTCAGTAGTTTGTCAAAGTTATTAACCTTTTGTAAACATCATATTACCAAAAAATGAATTATATAGAGTTAATAAAGAATATTTTTTATATCTGCTCCTTACATACCCTCAAAGAATGTGAATGTTCTTCTTGATATAGGAAAATATAACTCTTGTGTATCTTCTGTAATTGTCTTAAATTCATATCCTTGCGATTTATAGTATTCTATTATTTCCGGCAACGCTTCACAAGTATTATTATTCATATCCGTACAATGTAAAAGCAATATTACTTTTGATAATTTCTCGCTTCCCTTTGTTGCCTTCCTATATAAACTATATGGAGAAAGCTTTGGATTTAATCCATCTGTATTATCCATATTCCAGTCATATACTTTAAAATTATTATCATGTAATTTCTTTAAACATCTATTATTTAAATGCTTACTGCTTCCACCTGGAAACCTTATTATATTAGGTGAAATTCCAATAACATTATTTATCTGAATACGGCATGCAAGCATTTCTTGTATAAATTTATCTTCACTACAATAAATTTTATTAAATTTATGAGTATAAGTATGAAGGCCTATACTGTTTCCTTCATCATAAATTCTTTTTACAACTTCTTCTCTTCCCTCAATCTGGCTTCCTATTAGAAAAAAAGTTCCTTTAACATCCTTTTCCTTCAAAATGTCTAGAACACGATCTGTAACTTTATAGCTAGGACCATCATCAAAAGTCAGATAAATTACCTTCTTCATATCATGCGAAACTTTTTTATCCAGATCATGATTTTCACTAGTTGTTTCATTAGATGATATCGGAATAGCACTTACGTTTTTCACGCATATAAACATAACAAAAAGACCACTTAATAAAAATAAGAAATATTTTATTCTATTCTTCAATTTCTCACCCTCCTTTTATAATCCATTTTAGAATTATAATTCTCAACACTTCTTATAATTTACATATTTAAATTTTTTATTTGTGGTAATTTTGAACATCTACTTTAGCGATAAACAATAACAATTCAACTTACTTGATGAACAGATTTACAAAGTTGCTAAAACCTTGAGTTCATATCTTCACTAGAAATCATAAATATATTTGTAACCACAAGGGTCATAATATGGAGAAAACATTTGAAAATGAGCTGTTAAAGGTTCTTAGCTGTAGGTTGTTCCATTTTAGCTTGTGAAGTGAGAGTCCAAAATTTCATTTTGGGTTCTCGAACTTCCTCAGCGAATGTAATGAGTCGAGCTTCCCTAGGAAAGTTGGAACATGCTAAAATGGATACAACCTGCTGCTTAGAACCTTCAGCGATATTTTCATAGCTTTTCGGAATCAAAATATTTATGATTTCGGTAAGGTATACGCATAAGTATAGATTATAGTTGAGTTATCTATAGGCATAAAAATAAACTAATAAATATACATCTAAACTATTGTATATTGTATTAGTTTATTATCTTATACTATTTATATCTCTTAAACTTCAATAAAATTTATAATTCCTTTATGTACCACACATCACAAGCGTAATGTTCAGTTTCAACTAAAGGTTTTTCTAATCTAAGAAATCCATTCTTTTCGTAAAATCTCTTAGCCGCCTCCATATTATCAAAAGTTTCTAAATAACATTTTTTATAATGTTCTCTCGCAAATTCTAAAGAAAGATCCAGCAATTTCTTTGCGATACCTGAGCCTCTTGCTTCTTTTAAAGAATACATTTTTTGTAATTCACATACATCTTCAGTTCCTAACAATGGCCCTATCCCACAGCCTGCTACTATCTTGCCGTTTTCTTCAACTACCCAATATTTAGATTTTTCACCTCTATAGACTTGGTAAAAACATCCTAAGTTAGGATCAGACCAGGCACAACCTGGTTTATTAGCCCCAAATTCTATCAAACAAGTTCTTATTAAAGATTCTACTTGTTCATTATCTCTTTCCTGTATTTCTCTTATTATCATAAAGCTTTCCCCCACTACTAAAGTACTAGTTTAATTTTTATATAATAGGATACAATAAAATTACTTATTTATCAATATTAATTAAGAATGTTCCATTTAATATAACAATTAAAATAAAAATGCTCCTGAAACTTTCATATTATCTATAATATTTTCCATATCAAAAGAAAAACTGTTCTTCATCTCCTCTATATTACTCCTATCTATAAAATTCTAATGCATTAAGTATTTTATCTGCAGCTTTATTATATTTTTTTATTCTTTCATGATCTTTTTGAGAAGGATTTTCGATTCTTGATAGATTCATATTGTCTTTTAAATCAGCTAGTTTTATCTCACATGCTAAACTATTAGTAATTATTCTTTCTATAAACCCATCGTATGTTTCATTATGCCGTCTTGTTAAAGCATCCAGTGCAGATAGTATTTCTTCTGAAAAGCCTTCATTTTTTAAATAATCTATTGTAATATCAGTATCTTCTATTACATCATGAAGCACTGCACATATCATTTCTTCTTGACTTGTCCTTGAAAGCATTAATCTAAGAGGATGAAGAATATATGGTTTACCACCTTTATCCACCTGACCTTCATGAGCTTTTGCTGCTATACGTATAGCTTTTTCTAACATATCCCCACCTCCTTTTACTAGTCAAATTATATTTTATTCTACATTCACTGCAAAAAACTGCTATAAAATTAATATCCAAAGCAGTTTTTTTATACTGTAATAATCTATAGAAAGTTGTATTCGCCTTTAAATTAGAATATCATTTCATAATATCTCTTTACACTTGCTTCTAATTCTAGTAAATCTAAATTTCTTCCAACTCTTATGCTTTCCTTGCCTTCTATATAAAGTAGAAATATTGGCACAGAAAATACATTATATTTTGCTGCTAAATCTAAATGCTTTTCTGCATTTACTTCTCCACTCTTAATTTCAGGAAATCTTTTTAAAATATCTTCAATCTTAGTTTTAATGACTTCACACGCCCAGCAAGCTTCTCCTGTGAAATATATCGCGCTCATTCTTTTGTTTTCTATTAAATCTAATAGTTCCTTATCATTATTCAAATTGTCCAACTTAATTTACCTCACTATATTGCTCTTCTATCATCATATTTAATGTCATAACTTTATCCTCACCTAATATTTGATTTGCAGCATTATATAAATATTTATCTTCTGTTACTAATATAAGATTATCATCTGAATGACACCCATATAAAAGTAACAAATCATTCTGTGATAATTTATTTATACTATTTAAATATATATTACCACTTTTAGAGTACTTTATATTTAATTTTGATGAAAATTCTTCGAGATTACTCTTATTTATTTCTATAATTGAAAATAGCAATTTACAGAATCTTTCTGATAGTACTTGTTGACCTTTGTATTGTTTCCTTTCCTTGACAACAAGCTCTTCACTCACTTCTTTTAAAATTATTATTTTCTCATCTTCTATGAGTTTATTAATAATCGAAGGATACTGTTTCCAGAGTCCTATTACAACATTAGTATCTAATAAATACTTGTTCATAATTATCCCTCCCGCAATTGCTATATTATTATCCGTAATCTGTTTATATATTTATTATACTCCGTTTTATTTTTTTATTAATTATTAATAATCTTAGTTTTCTCATCTATCGTAAATTCATTCTCTTAATTATACAAGTTTTTCTTTCATACATATGAAGAGCTTTAGACATAATTTTTATTGTTTTATTTTTATTGTATTCTCCTCCCCTACTTACATGTGACTCTTGCAAAATAGTAATTTTCAAATAGTAAACCTATTAGTGATATAGCCCCAAATAATAAATAAAGTCGTGCATATTAACTACATGCACGACTTTATTTATTAGATTTTGATTAGTATATTTTATAGACTTAAGTCTTCTCTATTAGTTGAAATAACCTTTTTATACTGCAATTGACGTAATTATCAAATAACCACATCTTAAAATCAACTACTATCATTTCTTTGAATTTTATATGATTAATTTATTAAAACTATTAATATAAAATTAACTCATATAATTTTTCGCGTTATCCTTTGTTACTTTTTCAAATGGAACCCATATATGTTTACCATCCTGTGCTAAATTTTCCATATTAGATAACTCACCATTTGATCCTAGTTGAATAGCTGCCTGAACAGCATTTTTACTTTGGTCTTTCGCAGACTGATAAACAGTAAATTGTAAACCTCCATCTACAATAGCCTTGCATCCATCTGACGTAGCATCAATTCCCACAATCGGAATTAATGAAGTATCGATTTTATTTTCTTTAAATGAATCCATTACTCCAAGTGCCATTTCATCATTATTAGCAATTACGCAGTCAAATTTTCTACCTGTAGACAGGAATATATTAAACATCTCCTTAGCTTTTGCCCTGCTCCAATCTGCATTATCCTCAAAAACATAATCCGCATCTATTCCTTTTTCCTTGAAAGTTTCTTTTACTGCCTTCGTGCGCCCTTTAGTAGCTGCATGGTTCTTCTCACCTTTTAATAAAACCACTTTAATATTATTTTTATTTTTCAAATAATCTGCAATATATTCAGCTTGATATTGCCCTGCAACCTTTTCATCTGAAGATACATAAATGTACTTATCTTTCTCTAGCAAATCTTCGCTTGGACTACTATTCATAAATACTATCGGAAGATTTCCTGCAGCTTTTTTAAGTTGTAGCCCTGTACTTGAATCCACTGGAGTGCATATTATAGCATTATATCCACCAGAAGCTGCCTCTTTCATATGAGACACTTGCGTTTCTATAGAACCTGCCGCATCTTTAATAACTAAATCCACTTTTTCGCTATCAGCAAAATCTTTTGCACTTGTTGCTAGTATACTACGAAATGTATCTGAAGCATCTGAAATTGATAATAAAATTTTTACGTTTTTCTTTGATGAAGAACTGCTCTTTGAGCTACATCCTGATACCATAACAAACATCAAAATTATAGTTAATAATATAGATATTTTCTTTCTCATACTATATACTTCCCCCTTAAAACTCGTTATGTAATAATCATAAAGTCTAATAGAACAAAATTGCAGGTGACTGTGAAACCTTCTAAATCTGTCTTTTTGATAATTTATTTCTCGCAAGTATCACAATACCCATAGATTTTACTCTAATGTAAATTCCCAGAAAATAAAAAATATCCCTATATTTTAAACATTTGAATCTGTTTGCTAAGTTCATCAGATGTATTTGCTAAAGTTTCTGCATCATTAGCTACTTTTTCACTATTTTTAGTAATATTATTTGATTGATCAACCATGACTTCTGACGTTGCTAAAATTTCCTCTGAACTTGCTGCTTGTTCCTCTGCTATAGCGGCTACAGTTGTTGCAACATCATCTAAATGTCCAACTTTTTCAATCATTTCTTGAATTAGATCATTTGCTGAATTAATTTTATTGAAAATATTATCAAATGTATCAACTGTTCCACTTATTAAATAACTACTTTCATTAATATATTCTGCACTATCATGTGATTGCTTTACAGTATCCGAAACAAGTTTGTTAATTTCATTTACAATAGATGAAATATTTTTAACAGATTGAGAACTTGTATTAGCTAATTTGCCTATTTCACTTGCTACAACAGCGAAGCCTTTTCCTGCTTCTCCAGCCCTAGCTGCCTCTATTGATGCATTAAGCGATAAAAGATTAGTTTGTTCTGCAATGCTTCCAATAACATTTATAATACTAGTTATTTCAATTGAAGATTTCCCAACGTTGCTTATAGCCTGCTCAAGGGATCCTATTGAAGTCCTTATATTTTCCATAGCTACGCTTACTTTTTCCATATCTTTTATGCCTTTTTCTGAGATTTTAATAGTTTCCTTCATTTTATCATTCACATTATTGCCATCATCTCTAGTATTAGAAACGACATTAGCTAAAGTTGTTGTATTCTCAGCTATTTCTCCTACAGAACTTGATAACTGATCTACTGTGAGGTTTAAATTCTGCATAGACTCAGATTGAAGTTTAGATGAATCATATAACTCTGTAGAGATTCTTATACCGCCTTCAGATTGTTCACTCATTTTATTTGATACTATGCTAATATTATTTATCATATTTCTCATTACTGTTATAAACTCTTTTACACTTTTCAGCATAACTGAAATTTCATCATTACCCCTTATTTCCACATCAACTGTAAAATCTCCATTAGTCATAGATACAATTGTGTCTGTAAGTTTTCTAATAGGTTTTATAACTACTTGTACAACTCGCTCCACTAAAACAGCTAAAATAATAATAGAGATAATGCCTATTAAAATCATAAAAGTACGAAGCTTTATAAGTTCTGATAAAATAGATTTTGTAGGTACATATGATACAAGAATCCAATTTGTTCCCTCTACTTCTTTAAAAACAACCCTGTTATTATCTAACTCGCATGAATTGTAATCTTTATTTTCAATTTTTCCTGAAACATCTGTAAAAAATTTATCATTGCTGGAATCAAGTTTAGTGGAAATTAATTCACTATCTCTATTAGCCACTATTGTTTTATCACTACTGTCTATTAAGAAAGCTTCTGCATCATGCATCTCAATCATTGAATTTACAATTATCGATACCTTGTCCAGTGAAAGATCCACAGAAAAAATCTTTATCTTTCCTGATTTATCATTCAATATTGCTGAAGCACTAACAACATTCTTACCAAATTCATTCTTATATGGTGATCCAAATGCCATATTAACACGAGTAAGTCCCTCTTTATACCACACTGAGTTAAGCACATCTTTATCTGATTTATTGGATTTTTCTGCTTTAAATAGCTTTCCACTCTCATCAGCTATGTAAAATCCTTCTTTGTAATTATCACTGTATCCATAATATTTATTTAGTAAGTCTTGTAATTGTTTTTCGCTTAAATTCGCAACCTCTAACGAATCTTTTAAAGTTTTAAATGATGACAAGTTCTCATTTAACAATGATTCAATTTGATCAACCTGCTTTTTACTTGAGGTTTCTAGCAAATCATTAGCTGAGTTAGTTATTATATTTTTAGACTTATTGTAAGAAATAAAAATAAGCAATGAAATTACTATTACTAGCATTGGAATAATGATTCCAAGCAGTTTTGTTTTGATCGAAACCGTATACTTAGTTTCCCCTTTTTTCATAAATATCCCCCTTTTAGGTAGTATAGATTATAATAGCATTATTCCTATATCTATAATACATTTTTTCTTACTCTAAGTATACTTTATTTCTACATTATTCTGTATTTTTCCTTTATTTTTTTAAAATCATCTATTTAAAATGAGTTTTTATAAAAAAAATCACAGATGACAATATCTTCATCTGCAATTCTTAATTGAATAATTTTTATATATTTATAATTTCTCACATAATGTTTTAATTGCATACATTAATAAGAAAGCTAATCCGATTCCAAATGAAACTCCTGTAATTAGCCTTCTAATATTAGTTGATTTCTTAATTTTAAATAATTGTAGTAAACCATCACAAATCATAATTAAAATCAATACTCCACACATCTTTAAACTAATCTTTGCTTTGACTACAAACAAAATCACTGCAATTATATAACCCAAATAAATTCCAGTACACCTTGCACACACTGGAAATTGAAATCCCCTAAAACTGAAACTCCTTTCATACATTTGATGGCAGCCACTAAGTGCACCAGCTTTCATAAGAAGTATCCAGAACTTTGTTTTCTTATCCGTTACATTATTTAAATCTTGCCCCACAATCTGCACACACCCTATACGTATTTGTCTTAGTTTTAGTTTTTCCCATACCGAGCATTCCGCATAGCAATCCAATAGGACCTAAACATATATATCCTAAGCAGCCTTTTCCCGCGCCAAAGCCTTTCGTAGTTTCAGTAATATCACTTACTACTCTGACATTTAAACTCCCACATCTAGGACATCCAACATTTACATTATTCATTCTCTGTATCCCCCATAACAATAAAACTACCATAATTATACTACTGAGAAATATTACATTGCAATAATTCTCCAAATTCTAATTTATTTTACATATTCACGATAAGGCATACGTAAAATTCTATTATCATCAAATTTGTATTTTGTACCTTCTAGAGGATCTTTTCCCTTAACTAAGTTCATGCCTACAGAATATATTGCTTGAGCTTCTGCATTTGCATCTTGAATAACTGTCCCGGTCATAAATCCTTTATCAACTAATTCCATAGCTTCTGGAATTGCATCAATTCCAACTACCAAAACATTTTTATTTTTATCACCTTTATTATATCCATATTTCTGAAGCGCTTTAACAGCTCCTATGGCCATAGCATCATTATTTGCTATAATTGCTTCAACATTATTACCATATCTTAAAAACAAGGAATCAATACTAGCCCTAGCACACTCCTCATCCCAATTACAGTTTTGTATTGCAAGTTCCTGGGTTTTTATTCCCGCATCATTGATTGTTGAAATAGAGTACTTTGTCCTATCAATAGTACCAGGATGATCTATCTTTCCCTGAAGCATAATATATTGAAGCATGTTATCTTTATTTTTATCTATAGCTCCCTTATTGGCATTCCATGAATCAACAATTATATTACCTTCTAGAACTCCAGATTGTTCAGTGTCTGTTCCGAGAAAAACAATACTCTTGTAAGGAGTAATAAAGTTTAATATATCTTTATTAGGTGTTCCATCCAAAATTAATGGTATATTATTTTTTTCAATTTTATTAATTACATCACTTATAGTATCCACCTTTGTATCAACCAGATTTATTACAAACAAGTTAAACTGATCATCAATAGCTTCGTAAATACTTTCGTTTTGTATAACCTGATTTCCTTTTCCATCAAAAAAAGTAAACTCAACCTTGCCCTTATTTTCTTTCTGAATCTCCTCTAAGCTCTTTCTAACCTCAATGTTATATTGATCATCTTCTCTAGATTGAAACATAGCTACTTTTACTGGAATTATCGAAGCCCCATTTAAATTAATTGCTAAACTTTTCGAAATACTACCTATTAGCATAATTATTATTACAAATGAAATTGTAGTAAATATAAGTATCTTTTTAAATACACTCATTTCAAGACCCTCCTATACTTAGTTATACTCATAGATTGTCTTTTAATAAGAGTTTTATTCTGCATATAAGAGCATTTTATGCAAGTGAATATTATTTATTTTTTATTCTTCAAAAATACTAAACCAAGCTAATTAATATGTTCAAAAAATTATTCATATATTTTACTGAATTATAAGTTTCTAAGGAATAAAAAATTTAATGACCACAATTTTGTGGTCATTAAATTTCAGCTTTATGATAATTCAAAAGCTCCTGTATATAATTGATAATACTTACCTTTTTCTTTTATTAGATCATCATGATTTCCTCTTTCAATAATTCTACCTTGGTCTAATACCATAATTACATCAGAGTTTTTAATTGTTGAAAGTCTATGAGCAATTACAAAAACTGTTCTTCCTTTCATAAGCTTATCCATTCCTTCTTGAACAATTCTTTCTGTTCTTGTATCGATGCTTGAAGTTGCTTCATCTAAGATTAAAACTGGTGGATCAGCTATTGCTGCTCTAGCAATTGTTAGTAGCTGTCTTTGACCTTGTGAAAGACTGCCTCCATCTCCTGTAAGAACTGTATCATAGCCATTTGGAAGATGTCTTATAAATGTATCTGCATTTGCAAGTTTTGCTGCTGCAACTACTTCTTCATCTGTAGCATCTAATTTACCATATCTAATATTATCTGCTACTGTTCCAGTGAAAAGATGAGCATCTTGAAGTACTATTCCAAGAGATCTTCTTAAGTCATCCTTTTTAATCTTATTGATATTAATGCCATCATATCTTATCTTTCCATCTTGAATATCATAGAAACGGTTGATTAAATTAGTAATAGTGGTTTTACCTGCTCCTGTGGCACCTACAAAGGCTATTTTTTGTCCTTGTTTAGCATAGAGCTTTATATTATGCAATATTATTTTTTCATCATTATATCCAAAGTCCACATCATCAAATACTACTTCACCGAGAAGCTTTGTATACGTAATAGTTCCATCTTCATGAGGATGTTTCCATGCCCAAATTCCAGTACGCTCTTTGCACTCCTCTAATTCCCCATTTTCATTTTCCTTAGCATTTACCAAAGTAACATAACCTTCATCTGTTTCTTTCTTTTCATCAAGAAGCTTGAATATACGTTCTGCACCCGCAAGTGCCATAATAACAAAATTGAATTGTTGAGCCATTTGATTAATTGTTTGACTAAAGTTTCTTGTTAATTGCAAAAATGCTGCAAGTCCACCAAGTGTAAATCCACCAAATGCACCAATAGCTAGAACTGATCCAAAGATAGCAACTGCTACATAATTTATATATCCAATGTTACCCATAATAGGCATCAAGACATTAGCATATTTATTTGCATTATTTGCACTATTAAAGAGCATATCATTTAATCTATCAAAGTTAGCTTTTGCCTCTTCTTCATGGCAAAATACTTTCACAACCTTTTGCCCTTCCATCATTTCTTCTATATATCCATTTACTGCACCTATATCTTTTTGTTGAAGACCAAAATATTTTCCACTCTTTGCGCCAATAACTTTAGTAACTCTAAACATCAATAATATAATTATAATTTCAACACCTGTTAAAGGAATACTTAAATATATCATTGAAGCAAATATACTAACAACAGTTATGATAGCTGATAATAATTGTGGTATTCCTTGGCTTATCATTTGTCTTAAAGCATCTGTATCATTTGTATATAAGCTCATTAAATCCCCATGAGCATGTGTATCGAAGAACTTTATTGGTAAATTCTCCATATGAGCAAACATATCATCTCTTATTCTTTTTAGAGATCCTTGTGAGATTACAATCATTATACGACTATATATATAAGTTGATATAACCCCGACATAATAAATTACTGCCATCGTAATTATCATTTTAAGAAGAGGTCCAAAATCTGCTCCTGATTTATTTAAAAGTGGTGTTATATAATCATCAATTAAGTTTCTTAAAAATAACGTTCCAATAACATTAGCAAGAGAACTTATAATAATAGTTACTAGTACCATGAAAAATAAAAACTTATATTCTTTAAGTATATACGCTAATAATCTTTTTAGTATCTTCAAAGAATTTTTATCGGCTTTTACAGGAGCACGTCCGCCACGTCCCATCATTCTAGGAGGTCTATTGCTAGCATTATCTTTACTCATTGTCGCTCGCCCCTTTCATTTGAGATTCGTAAACTTCACTATATATTTCATTTGATTTTAGTAATTCTTCATGAGTTCCAAATCCATCTATTTTCCCATCATTTAATACAACAATTTTATCTGCATCTTGAACTGAAGAAATACGCTGAGCAATAATAATCTTTGTAGTATTTGGTATTGTTTCTTTAAATGCTTTCCTGATTAAAGCATCAGTTTTAGTATCTACTGCACTTGTTGAATCATCTAAAATTAATATTTTAGGCTTTTTAAGTAGCGCTCTTGCAATACATAATCTTTGCTTTTGCCCTCCAGATACATTTGTTCCGCCTTGTTCGACAAAAGTATCGTACTTATCTGGAAGATTTTCTATAAATTCATCTGCCTGCGCTTGTTTACACGCTTCAATTAATTCTTCATCAGAGGCATCTTTATTTCCCCATCTTAAATTCTCTTTTATTGTTCCAGAAAATAAAACATTCTTTTGTAATACCATAGAAACCTCATCTCTAAGTGTTTCTATATCATATTTTCGAACATCAACTCCTCCGACCTCAACACTACCATTTGTAGTATCATACAATCTTGGAATAAGCTGAACAAGAGTAGTTTTTGAACTTCCTGTTCCTCCTATAATTCCAATAGTCTCACCAGAATTAATTTTCAAATTGATATTTTCTAAAACAAGGTTGTCCTTATCTTTGTTATACGAAAAGCCAACATTATTAAAAGTTATAGATCCGTCTTTTACTTCATAAACTGGATTTTCATCATTTGCCAAATCACTTTTTTCATTTAAAACTTCTGTAATTCTTTCAGCTGATGATTTAGACATAATTACCATTACAAATACCATTGAAAGGAACATTAAACTCATTAATATATTAAGAGTATAAGTAAATAAACTCATCAATTCTCCAGTTGACATAGTATTTGAAACAATCATTTTTGCACCAAGCCAAGATAAAAGCAAGATACATGTATAAACTGTAAATTGCATTGCTGGAGCATTAACTATGATTAATTTTTCAGCTCTTATAAAATATTTGTATAAAGTTTCAGAAGCTTTATAAAACTTGCTGGTTTCATGATCTTCTCTTACATAAGCCTTTACTGCTCTAATTCCAGTTAAATTTTCTTGTACACTAGCATTTAAATCATCATACTTTTTAAAAACTTCAACAAAATATGGGTGTACTGTAGTCATAATGAAATATAATATAACTCCAAGAAAAACTATTGCGCCTATAAATATCATAGATAATTTTGCATTAATATAAAAACACATTGTTGTAGCGGATATAAGCATAAATGGAGCCCTTACAGCCATTCTTATTATCATTTGGAATGCATTCTGAACATTTGTTACATCTGTAGTCAGCCTTGTTATAAGTCCAGCTGTAGAATATTTATCTATATTGGAGAAAGAAAAATTTTGTATATTATAATACATTCCCTTTCTCAAATTTCTAGCAAACCCTGTTGAAGCTTTAGATGCATGTACACCACCCAAAACTCCAAAAGTTAGAGATAGAAATGATGTTATTATCATTGCTCCACCAACAATACTTACATATTTTACATCACCTTTTCCTACTCCATTATCAATAATCCATGCCATCAAAAGTGGAATAATTGTTTCCATAACTACTTCTAATGCTACATATAGAGGAGTTAGAATACTATCTCTTTTAAATTCTGCTACAAAACCTGCTAATTTTTTTATCATAATTTTCCTCCTTCTTTGTTAGGTTTCTAACTAATAGCTCAAAAAAAATTGCATTAATCTGCAATTTTCTTAGCCAATCTATCAATTAAAGAAACTAATATATTAAATTCATCCTCATTTAGTTCATCTCTTAATGATTTTTCAACTCTAAGGATAAACTCATATACATTTCTTTGAATTTCCATTCCCTTTTCTGTTAATACTATTTTTTTTAGACGTGCATCTTCTAATACACTTATTCTCTTAATATGCCCATTCTTCTCCATCAATTGAAGTACGCTTGTAACTGAGGAGCGTCTAATATCAAGTTCTTCTTCTATGTCCTTCTGAAAAATGTCTTTTTTATCTGATTTATGATATATGAATCCAAGAATCCTAGCTTGAACTCCAGTCACACCATATTGTGAAGCTTCCTTATCTATTCTTCTATGCAATCTCCTAGATAACATACTCAATTTTTTCCCAATGTGTACCTCTTTATCCATACTTATGCTCCCATCAATTTGTTAGATTTCTAACATATATTATTTTAGTTTCACTTTTTAAATTTGTCAAGGTAATATAATTTTATTTTAAAAATAGTACTTTTCAACTCTTAGAAATTAGTTTCCTTCTATTTATTATCAATTCTTTATCTGATATTTTCTATTTTCATTTTATGAATCAAAATCTCCAATAACAACTTGAAGCCTTTCATTACTGTATTTATACTCTTGCTTTAAATCTATTATTTTTTTGAATATAGAAACTCAATTGCTACATATATATTAAATTTACTATCTCTGTAACATACCTAAACCGCAATCATAAAATGAATGAGACAGGCTTTACTGCCATAGCAAAAATACAAGGAGATTCTCAATGTATAATGATGATTTTTTTTACTGTCCGTATTGTATGCAGAAAAATATTTGTCCATTTTTTGATGAACAAATGAAAAATTTCGGCGATGATGATCAAATGTCAAGATTTGATAGATACGAAGATTCTTATGAATTTCAAGATTCAAACTTATTGACTAAAGAAATTCACTCAGATTCTTATAGAGCTTCTGACCAAGAAGTTAATAGAATATTAAGATTAATGCGTAATCAAATGCCTCAACTTTTCTCACTACTCCAAGGAGTTGGCGATAACTATTTTAGAACCGCTATTGCTTTCACTTTAGATAATGCTCAAACATATCCAGGAAATATAAATCAAAGTGTAAATAGAATTTTTAATGACTTTAGAAGAAGAAATAATTCAATTTTTCTTTCTCTTCGTTCTCTAGGTGTTCCTAACAACGTTATTAATCTCACTTTTAGATCTATAATTGAATTTACTCTTAGAAACATTAAACCTTCACCAGCTCCTGGTCCAAATCCTACTCCATCGCCTAGTAGTGGTTGGAGTAAATGGGAAGATCTTGGCGGAGTTTTAAAATATTCTCCTGGGGTTTCTTCTTGGTCTGCAAACAGGCTTGATGTATTTGTAACTGGATCTGATAATGCTCTTTACCACAAATGGTGGGACGGCTCTCGCTGGAATGATTTCGAAAACCTTGGTGGCGTTCTAACTTCTGGTCCAGCAGCTGTTTCTTGGGGAAATAATAGGATCGATGTATTTGGTAAAGGTTCAAATAACGCAATGTATCATAAGTGGTGGGATGGCTCTCGTTGGAGTGATTTTGAAAATCTTGGTGGAGTCTTAACATCTGCACCTGCTGCTTCTTCCTGGGCTGCCAACAGAATAGATACATTTGTCCGTGGAACAGATAATGCTCTTTATCACAAATGGTGGGACGGCTCTCGCTGGAGCGACTTTGAAAACCTTGGTGGCGTTCTAACTTCTGGCCCAGCAGCTGTTTCTTGGGGAAATAATAGAATTGATGTATTTGTTCGTGGTCAGGGAAATCGTCTATATCATAAATGGTGGGATGGTTCTCGTTGGAATGACTTTGAAGACCTTGGTGGAAATTTAGCATCTGCCCCTGCTGTATCTTCTCGAGCTTCTAATAGGCTAGATGTATTTGCACGAAATCAAAGTAACCAATTAATTACAAAGACATGGAACGGTTCGCGCTGGAGCGATTGGCAAACAATCGGTGGTTCCTTCACTTTAGATCCTGCGGCTGTTTCTTGGGGCTCTAATAGAACTGACGTATTTGCAAAAGGTCCACGAAATTCTCTATTGCATATTTGGAGAGATTAATTAGTATAAATTACTGAATTATAATTTTCTAAAATAATAAAAAATGCTTAGTTTTTTCTGTACTAAGCATTTTTTATTGCTATAAACTTTACAAGTTAAGCAATGTATATAGATTTTTTATAAACTCATAAATTCACAACTAACTTTCTGCATCTGTGTATTGTTCTTCCGCTTAACGAAAATCTATGGAAATAAGTTGTATTAATAATAAATAAAAACAACTAATTATATTTTTATTAAAATAAACAATACATTCAATTAACCGGTTTTATTAAATAGCAACTTCCAAGAATACATTTAACTTCTTTTTTTATTGCAGCTACAGCTACCCCTACTTCTTCTGAATTTGAATAATCATTAAGTTCACCATAAATTCCTGCAATTGAAAGCGAAGTAAGTGGAAATATACCATTTTTTCCATATCTATCTGTGGCCGTAACATATCTATTACTTCTGTCTTTTTCATTAAAAAAATTTAAAATCCCATCATTAAACTTCTTTATAATTTTTTCACACACTTCTTCACATTCTTCAATTGGATTTTCTAAAATACTTACAAAATCATCTCCTCCTATATGTCCAATAAATCCATTATAAGGGAAAAGTGATTTTATTTCAGCTTGTATTAATTGAGCTGTATATTTAAGAATCCTATCCCCATTTTCAAATCCATATGTGTCATTATAAACTTTAAAATTATCTAGATCTAGATAAAGAATACAACATTTACGTTTTGTTTTAATTATATTCATTATATTATTTTGTATAGCGGTATTACCTGGTAGCTCAGTAAGGGGATTAAGTTGTCTCGCGTAGTTACATTCTAGCATTGTAGTATAATTTAACAAAGATCTTATTGTAACCATTCCACAGTATTTATTATTGTTAGTCACGATAATATAATCATATATATTTTGTGTTTTCCTAGACATTGCTAGCCTTGAAACTTCTGTTACTGGTGTGTTGTAATCTACAACTAAAGGATTTGTATCCATAACTAAAGAAACAGGACGTTTTGTAAAAATTGCAACACCATATTTTGTAGCAAGCGCTGAGTCTAACGTATGTTTCATAATAAGACCTAATGGTACATCATTATTTACTATACATGCCCCAGTAATATCGTTAGAATCAAAATATTCTTTAATATCACCACAATAAGTTTTAGGCCCAAATGGACTATCATGTCTAACAATTTCGCCTATACTGCTTGACTGATAGTTATAATACACATTATCCTTAAATTTATTACACCTTACAATTAAATCTCTAATATGATTGGGTATATCTAGAAAAGTTCCTGCTGGTCGACTTAGTAAGAAACCTTGTCCCGCATAGACGCCTAAGTTTACTAATGTTCTCAATTCTTCTTCTGTTTCTATTCCTTCAGCAATAAGCTTCATATTCGTTGCTTCCGATAGCTTAACAAAACACTCTACTAATGATTGTTTAAATGAATCTTCATTTATATCTCTAATTAAATCCATATCAATTTTTACATAATGTGGCTTTGTTTCATTAAGCATCTTAAGTCCTGAATATCCTGATCCAGTATCATCAATTGCAATTTTATATCCTTGATCTACATAATTGCTAAGGGCCTGTTTAAACCCTTTGTAATCTTCTATACACGTCTTTTCGGTAATCTCAAATATTATACAATCGGGTGACATGTTGTGTTCTGAAAGAAATTCCTTAGTAAAGCCCTTCTTAAATTTTTCGTCTTTAAAAATATGAGGATCTACATTTATAAAAAGATATTTATTTTTTTCAATATTTGTAGCTCTTTTAATAGCTTTTATTCTACATAATTGTTCTAACTCCCATGTTTTATTATAAACCTGAGCAGCGTTAAATAACTTATCTGGATTTTGCAACGGTGAGTCTATCGGCCCTCTGCTTAACGCCTCATACCCTATGATTTCCCCATCTAAAAGTGAAACAATGGGTTGATAAACTGTAGTTATATTTTTACTATTTAATATATTTTCCAACTCCTCTGCCTCATTATATTTTAAATTATCAACTAATGAATTTAACATATTATAATCTCCCCATATTTCTTCTTATTAGCTATTATAGTAGCTCTTGTAAATATAGTTGAAATATAACATAATCTTATTAAAAGTATTTATAATTTTTGTTAAGTTAATGTAAAAACGTTTATCTATTCAAAGCCAAATTTATTACATAAATTGGAATTAACATATTTTGCTTCCATAAACTTATGATATAATTATTGTAAAGACAATTCTAAGGAGGCATCTTCATGACAAAGGTTAATAAATTACCTATAACAAAACTGTGGAATCCGAAATCATTTATTATATTTTCCGTATTTTTCTCATTTCTACCAGCTGGGATCATGTGTGCTTTGAATTATGGACGATCTGGAAGTCAAAAAAAGAAGTGGATATTTCTTTTAGCAAGCATCTTAGTATTTATAGCACTTATTGCACTGCTGCCTATATTATCAATTAATACTTCTATCATATTTTTCAGTATTAATATAGCTTTAGGAATAATTCTTATGTTCACCCAGTTAAAGCTGTATAATAAACATATTCAAAATGGCGGGCAAAGTGCTTCATATTTACTTCCTGTAATCATAGGGCTTTTGATTTTTTCGTTGTCTGCTGCTTCAATTCTATACTCAATTTACGTACCAAAAAATGCTCTTGATTATGGCGAAAATCATTTATTTTATACTAATAAGATAACAGAATCCCAAGCGAAAAAACTTGGAGATTATTTAAATTCAGAAGGATACTTCACTCCTAGTTCAAAAGTGGATGTTAAAATTGATAAGCAAGATGCACTCTATATTTTATCTCTTGTTGTAGAAGGTGACTATAAAAGTGATACAAGCTATGTAGAACCTATGAAGGCAATATCAAGGGAACTTTCTAAAAATGTTTTTGAAAATAGTAAAGTTAGAATAGATTTATGCAATGATAGATTCCAAGTTCTTAATTCCATCAATGTAGATTAAACTTTTCTTATATGACTCTGCAATATAGATATCCCAACTAAGACCTGAACTTATGCATATAACTCGCCGAAATGAGTAACATACTTTTGTTCCAGTTTCTAGGTAATTCTGATGGGTGATTCTAAGGCTATAAAGTTGCACCCAAAGTGCTAGCCTCAAAGAACAAGCTTTGAACTAGCACTTTGGAACAACTTATAACCAAAGAATCACATCCATCAAAATTACCAATGAAACATTCCACAAAAGTATATTACTCATTTCTGGTTGGAATATATTTCATAGTTTAAGTATAGTTTATGATTATAATATCTATATAACTATAGTTGAGAAAATTTCATAACATATATTTACATTTACAAAAAAACATAAAAAATAGAGACAAACTTCACATTTTGTTGTATAAATTAGCTTGCGAGAAAATTTTAACAACAGGAGTGATATGTATGTCTCATAGAAGTATTTTAGCAGAAAAATCAAAAATTAACCAGTTTTTATTTGAACTTGGATTTTTCTTGTACTTCTATAAACCTGTGTTAAAGCATATCGAGCAATTTATAAAAGGTTCTATACAAAAGGGGTATAAAGGAACTGTAACTGATATCGTCCTGTTAAGCCTTGCTAATTGTCATAGAACTACTTTCGGTAAATTTTTAAGCGAAGGCAAATGGAATATTGATTATGCTTGGAAAGGCATAAAGAAGTTTGTTGTAAAAACAATTGTTGAAAATACATCGTCTAATACTCCTATATTTGCGATTTATGATGACACTATTTCTGAAAAAACTAAGCCCTCGTCAAAGGCTGAAAATACAATTCAAAAAGCAAGTTTTCATCATTCTCATTTAAAAGGTAAACAAGTATATGGACATCAATTACTTACTACTATGCTTTCCAATGGTAAAAAAGTTTTGCCGTATTCTATTTCATGTTATGAAAAAGGTGTAAAAAGTAAAATAGAAATGGTTTGTGAAATAGTAGCTAAGCTTCCTTCGCCTAAAGGCAAAGCCTACGGTCTCTGCGACTCGTGGTTCACTAATAAGGATGTTATAAATGCTCATTTCAAAAAAGGTTATCATCTTATTGGTGCACTAAAAACCAACAGAGTTATCTATCCCAAGGGAGTTAGTATTCAAGTTAAGGATTTTGCTCAATATATTGAAAAGAATGATGTTTGCCTTGTTACAGTAAACAATTCTAAATATTTGACTTATCGTTATGAAGGAAACCTCAATGGCATAGATAATGCAGTAGTTTTGTTTTGCTGGCCTGAAAATGCATTTAAGAAAGATAAAGCATTACACGCATTCTTATGCACAGACACTGAACTTAGCACTAAAACAATCCTTGAATATTATAGCAAACGTTGGCCCATAGAAATATTCTTTAAACAAACAAAGAATAATCTTGGATTAAACTCTTACCAAGTAAGGTCGCCTAAATCTATCGATAGAATCTTAGTTTTAATTTCTGTGACTTACATTTTCTGTTCAATTCAAGAAGATGCTAAAGATTCTTTTAGTAAAGGCTTAATAATTTGCAGAAATAATGTTAAAAAAGATAATATTCAATGGATTTATGATTGTGCTAAAAGCAATATTCCTATTGAAACTGTTTTAAAAACCATGAAAGTTGCTTAGGTAATAGTATAAATATATACTGTAAAAATTTGTATCTAAAAATTCTCAACTATAGTATATAATAAAAATAATCTATCTTTAAATTTTATTCTAAATTTCAGCAAAAAGAAGACTAGCATTTACTTGCTAGTCTTCTTTTGTATTTATATGATTAAATGAGATTATTGTATGATATTTCATTTCTTCTTGAATATACAAAATAAATCTCCTCTTTTTCCTAGGAATTTATACATTTCAAAACATAGGCTGGCGGGAAATTAAATACAACTCTTTCTATATTTATCTTTTTAAAATATCCAGTAATAAATTCTTTTTTTAAGAGAGTATATTGAAATGTTATAAATAATCCATTTCTTTTTAATATATTTCTAGTTTGTCTTAAAATTTTATTTGAAACAGATTTAGGAAGACTGGCAAAAGGCAACCCTGATACAACATAGTCCACTCTGCTAAGATTATATTTTGCTAAATGTTTATCAACATTTTCAGCAGAATCATTTATTATTATAATATCATCTTCTCCTTTATATTTTTCTTCTAATTGTCTGCAAAATTCTTCATTATATTCAAATAACATTAATAATGTCTCTTTCTTTTTTCTTTTTACCAGCTTGTCCGTAAAAACTCCTGTCCCTGGTCCGTACTCAATTATAACCTCAGAATTTTTAAAATCTATGTCTCCTACCATTTTCTCTGCAAGTTTCTCTGAACTAGGCGCTACAGCCCCTATAGTTCTAGGTGATTTAAAATATTCAATTAAAAATTTTACTAGCTTCATATTAAAAGCCTCCTTGAATTCTTCTCTTTTAGTTAAATTATAGAATTAGTATAAATCTTAAATATTAAAAATCTATTTAGTAAAATCTTAAGAATCTTTAAATTTTGTTTTATATATAAAGAAAGAAGGTATACACTTTAACCCTCTTTTAGACTTTATTTTATATATAATGTGCTTTTAATTTGATTTTTGTTCTTTTTAATTAAAATTATTTCTTACTGTATTAATCATTTTCTCCTTATTTTCCTCTAGTTGAACTAACCTATTTACATTAGCCCCAGATGGATGTGGAAAGCCTTTTAATATTTGCTTTTCGCTTATGATTTTATTTTCACATAGCTTGTATAACACTTCTTCTACTGACCTACCCAATGGTATTATAAGAATTTTATCCAAATTATTTAATGCTTTTAATTCATAAGTGAAATTCTCATAAACATATTTCATTAAAAATTCACTTTTAATAAGTTTCGGAGTATGACCTGAATAATTTTTTCCTTTTAGAAAAACTGAATAAGGTATTAGTGAAAATGTATGTAATAAATAATCCTTTTCTTCAAACAATTGACTGCAATTTTCTATTTTTAGACTCTTATTAAGTTCTATTTCATCTAACATACCAATTAAGTTTTTTCTAAGACTACCGCTAAACCTTCCTGCTTTCTTACATTTATACTGAATTTCTTTAATATTATCAGAGTTCTCTAACTCTCTTCTTGCAGTAGCAATGGCCGTACTCATTTGCTGGAATCCTGGAGTTATGCCAACAATAAATACCCTTGCGTCTAAATTTATGTATTCATTATGAGGTGAATAATATATTTCAAGCTCTTCTTTCTTATCAACTAAAAAATCGTTTATCAATAGTTCATTCTTATTGTATTTCTCTTTTAATGGCAATTTTTTAATTTTATCTCTATAATCATATAATGTTTTTTTCATAATCAGCCTCTAACTTCTACATTTATTTTGCTACTTTATATTATCTTCATAATTAAAAAATATTATTAATATATCCTTCACTAATAATTATAAATTTAATGGAAATTTTTTTAATAGAATATAAAAAAGATAGCAGCTTCATAGTAAAGCCACTATCTTTATATTCTTCTTAACTATTAGCTAATTTTGCAATCCTGTCATTTGAGCTTCTTGTAAATACTCCACCATGATAACAGATAACAGTTTCTATATCATACTTTGTAAGCTTCTTAAGAGATTCTATTGCTTGCTTCATATCAAATGTATATTCTGGATTAGGACCAATTAACTCATCATTTACAACATTCATTGCATCTCCAGTTACCAATGCTTTATACTTTTTTAGATAAAGACAAATATGCCCTGGAGTATGTCCTGGGGTATAAATTACCTCTATTCCTCCACAATAAGAAAGTTCCTCTTCATCTTTAACAACCCTATTAACTTTTGTTTTAAGCTGCTTTATAGTTTCCTTCATAGATTCCGGCATTGAACTCAAACGCTCAGGAGTAATTTTTATACCAATTTTATCTCCCTCAATATAAGGTCTTTCTCCACTATGTGCTAACACTTCTATTTCACTTTTAGAATTTTTAACGATACTTGACAAGCTACCAATATGATCCAAATCGTGATGAGTAATAATTATTTTATTAATTCTGTCAAAGGATACACCTGCTTTTTCCACTTCTTCGCGAATATTTTCTAGTTGCCCAGGTAACCCTGCATCTATTAAAATTACATTTTTATCATCCCAAATTAGTGTGGCATTCATTCTTCTTTCTTCGCTACCCAATTCAAGTACATCTAATCCTTCTGCAATTTTCATTTTTCTTCCTCCTAATTAAAATTTACTCCTCAATTAATTTTCCCATTTGACTAACAACCATTTTGTAATACTCACCTTTTTCATTCATAAGACTTTTGTGGTTTCCACTTTCTAATATTTTTCCACCACCAATTACCATAATGCGATCTGCATCTCTAATAGTCGATAATCTGTGTGCTATTAAAAAGCTAGTGCGGTTTTTCATTAATCTTAATAATGCATGTTGAATATCTTTTTCGGTCTTTGTATCTACACTGCTAGTTGCTTCGTCCAAAATTAAAATCGGACTATCACACAGAACTGCTCTAGCAATAGACATTAATTGGCGCTGCCCTTGACTTAAGTTATCTGTAGCTCCAGAAACCATTGTTTGATAACCTTTAGGAAGCTTATCAATAAATTCGTGGGCATGAGCTATTTTAGCAGCATTTACAACCTGTTCATCTGTTGCATCTTTTTTAGAATAACGAATATTATCCATAATCGTTCCGGTGAAAAGACAAGTATCTTGAAGCACAACAGAGAAGCATTTCCTAAGACTATTTCTTTTAATATTCGTAATCGGCTCATCATCAATGAATATATTTCCGCTGTCTGCATCATAAAATCGAGTTAGAAGATTCACAATAGTAGTTTTTCCTGCTCCAGTCTCTCCTACTAGCGCAACTGTTTCCCCTGCTTTAACTTTAAAACTCACATTCTTTAATATAGGTATAGACTTATCATATGAAAAATATACATTTTCAAAGGTTACATCACCATTTGGTTGTTTTATCTCAACTGCATCTTTAAGGTCTTCACTTTCTTCTTCATTATCTAAAATTTCAAAAACACGTTCTGCTCCGGCAAGTGCTGATTGAATTGTGTTAAACATACCTGCTACAGAATTTAATGGCTGTGAAAATTGTTTTGAATAGCTTAAAAAACTAACTACAGTTCCAACAGCTACCCCATACCCCACTGATAGCATACCGCCAACAATTGCAACAACTGCAAAAATAAAGTTATTAATAACATTCATAAGAGGCATCATATACCCAGACCATATCTGTGCTTTATTGCTGCTTTCATATAGATTTTCGTTTATCTCTGCAAATTGCTTCAAGACATCCTCCTGCTTATTAAAAGCCTTTACCATCTTCAGTCCTAATATGTTTTCCTCAATTACTCCATTAAGTGAGCCTAAATTTCTTTGCTGAGCTAGGAAATATTTGCGGCTATGCGTTGCAATTACACGTGTTAAAAGTATAACTAGAGGTATACATAATAAAACAACTAGTGTAAGGGGAACATTTAACACTATCATAACTATAAAAGATCCAACTAAAGTTAAAATACTTGATATTAACTGTGTAGTTGTTTGTGCAATTGTAGAGCTAATATTGTCTACATCATTTGTGATTCTACTCATTGTATCTCCATGGGAACGTATATCATAAAACTTTAAAGGAAGCCTCTGCATCTTTTCAAAAAACTCTGCACGTATTACAAAAACAAGTTTTTGTGAAACCTTAAGCATAATAACACCATTTATCCACGAAATAAGACAATTAACTCCATACAAAACCCCAATTATAGTTAAAAATAATATAAGAGTCGATTTATCTACAGTTCTTGTTGCTATTCTAAATGTATCAAAAGTCTTTCCTACAAAATAAGGAATCCCAACAGAAATCGCTGATGAAAAAACTGTAAAAATCATAGCTAGAAAGATCGTCTTAGCAAAACGCATGTATATTTTAATAATACGCATTAATGTGCCTCTAGCATTTTTAGCTTTTTGTGTAGGTGCAAAGCGATTTCCGCCTCCACCCACACGTCTCCCACTAATAGAAGGTACTTTTACTTCAGTTTTAGAAAATTGTTGTGCCATAATATCCTATACCTCCTTGCTGCTCTCTATTTGCGTTTTATAAATATCTCTATATACTTCACAGCTTTGCATTAATTCATCATGAGTTCCATATCCAACCTTAGATCCATTATCCATAACCAAAATTCTGTCTGCAAACATCGCCGTTCCACAACGTTGAGTAATTGTAACCACAGTTTGATTACTTGTTTTTGAACTTAAGTTTTCTCTAACCTTTGCTTCTGTTACTGAATCTAATGCACTTGTTGCATCATCTAATATAATTACAGACGAATCCCTAAGTATTCCACGAGCTATAGAAATACGTTGCTTTTGACCACCCGAAAGATTAACTCCAGCACTCCCTAACATACTTTCATATCCATCTTTCATATTATTTATAAAACCTGCTTGTGCCCTTTCAGAAGCCTCATGAACCATCACATTACTTGCTTCCCTTTTACCCCATCTAATATTTTCAGCAACAGAACCAGAAAAAAGCATTGGTTTTTGCGGCACTATAGCGATACTATTTCGTACAGAATCAACATTTAATTCTTTAATATCGTAGCCGTCAATTAAAATTTTTCCCTTGTTCACATCGTAAAATCGCAGAAGAAGCCATGCAATAGTAGATTTTCCGCTTCCTGTTGGACCAATTATAGCTAAACTTTGTCCACTTCTAATAGAAAATGATAGATTATTTAAAGCAGGTACACCACTACCATTTGGATATGCAAATGTAACATCTCTAAATTCAATATCACCATTTAATTCTTTCATTTCACCATCATGAGAAAAATCTCCATCACAATCAACTATTTCTTTAATACGAGCAGTAGAAGCCTTGGTTCTTACAAATGTATTGAATATATTTGTTATCATAATTAATGATGTAAGAATTTGTGCCATATAAATTATAAACGCTGATATATCTCCTGGATTTGCAAGATTTGCTGAAAAGAGACTGCTACCTGCTGAAATTACAATTATTGTTCCAATTCCAACAGTAAGAGTTATAAGTGGTGACACAAATGTAATAACACTTTGAGATGATATTCCTTTTTCCATTAAGTTTGTATTTGCATTTTCAAACTTACTGCTTTCCTTATCATATGTTCCAAAGGCCTTGACTAAGCGTACACCTATAAGATATTCCTGAACAACTGAATTTACTTTATCCATCGCCTTTTGTAATTCATAAAAACGCGGATAACTTAACTTCATACTAATAATAATAAGTATCGATACAATCGCAACAACACCATATATAATAAGACTCAATCTAAAATTAAGCAGTGTTGCAAGCACAATACTACCTATGCATGTAATTGGAGCCTTTAAAAAAATTCTCATAATTCCATTAACGAACAATATAACCTGTGCCGTATCATTTGTCATACGTGTAATTAGAGATCCACTTTCAATCTTATCTGTGCTTAATTCTGAAAAATAAACAATCTTTTCAAATAAGTCATACCTAAGATCTGCTCCCATTCTTTGAGATACCTTACTTGCTAAAATATTTCTTGTAACTGCGAAAGAAGCTCCAATTGCAGTTACTATAAGCATAAGCATTCCCCAGTAATAAACTTTAGAAAGTGATCCTTGTTCAATTCCTGTATTAATTATGTTAGACATAAGTGTTGGACCAAGCAAATCACAAATTGCTTCCGATGCAACGCAAAAAACAGCTATCCCAAATGGAATTTTATACTTATTAAAATATTTACTGTATAAGTTCATATCCTTTATTCCTTTCCTTTGTTTAAATGCTAATTCCCATACCATATTATACATCATTTTTACATTCAAAATACAATAAATATTTCCAGCTGCTTATAAAACTAAATCTTCCATGTATTAATAAGTTTACTTTTCTCAATAATAACTATATAACTTATCTTTAAGTTATTTAAATTTTTATTTAGAGTATTTTAATATGCTATAAATAATTTTTTAGATTATTATGTTAGGAGTGATTTCAATGAGAAAAGGAAAAACACTAGATGATCAAACACCAAGTGTCTATGATACTGAAAAAATTATTGATATCCATTCATCTGAGGACGATCCATCCCTTGATTCAGAAAAAGTGAGATACGCTAACAGTCATGCTTCACGTTCAAAATATACTCATGGTTCAAGCGACATAAGCCCTGTTAATACAAGCAATCCAGACTCTACAGAAAGAATTCCCACATCAGTTAGATATTCTGATTCTGACATACATAAAGATGATGATGAATTTGACTATCAAGGTGAAATATAAATTGTCTATATAAATCAAAATCAACGACAGCATATTTATGTATTGTCGTTGATTCCATCTTTATTTTTCAAATAATATGTGTTTTTTATTCACCATATTTCTTATGGTACTTAACTTGAACTTCTATATTAGGATGCTTTTTACAAAACTGGCTAATTACAAAACAGCAACTTGGACATGGTTCCCATTTACTATATAAAGTTAAGTTTCCTTCATCTTTTAATACTTTTGCTTCTATCTGTTTATGTATTTCTTCAATTATCTTTTTTTCACTATCATTGATTCTGTCATATCCTATTCCAAACTCACCCAACTTGTTAACTTTATTACTTTTAAAAAATGATTCATCTTTTGTTGGTGCATGACAATAATCCTTTATATTATTACTTCCACTTATCGCCTTGAATTCTTTATTATCATATATTGCTACTGCAATATTTATAGAATCCTGTAATGTCTTATTTTGATTTATTTTAAATACTGATTTTTCTTCTTCATGAACTTTCATATACTTATTAATATTCTTTATTAATCGCTGCATTCTCGGTATATTATTATTTAGATGTTGATGATATTCAATAGTACCTTTTTGAGGCGTAATATACTGATAATCTATTTGTTTTGGAACTTCTATAGATATTGTTTTAACTTTAGTATTAATATTATAACTTTCTTTTACCCTTCCTTCTTTAATAAGAAGCATTTTCTTCAATAGCTCAATATCCTTTGAATATAAATAATGATTATCTATTTCTTTTTCCAAAATTTCTAATTTCTCTTTTTCTTTTTCATTTACTATTCTGGATACATTTTTTTTAACTTCTTTTATGTCACTCAACATATCTTCAACATCATCTCTAGATATTGCATCTCGCTCATATTCAATCCTATTTATATTTAATATTTTTATTGAATTTATTTTTTTCCATAGCCTATCATGCTCATATTCAAATAGTATTATTTTTTTCATGTAATTAATTAAATCACTAACATTATCTGCTCTATAAGTCACATCCTCTTGACCAATACACTTATATAATTCCTCTATCACGCTATTCTCTACTTTAAAAGCATTGGCAACTTCTACTTTAAATTTCTCTTCATCAAAGTAATTTATTTTATAGCCTTCTTTTTTCAATGCATCTTTAAAATCATTTAAATTATTAATCTTTATTCGTTCTCTTTTTCTTCTATTTGAAATTATTTCTCTTTTGGTCATACTTCCCTCTTATGTTTTCATGATTGATTAAATATGTATTACTAATTCTAACTCTTTAATAATTTCTTCATTATATCATAAATTTTAAAATCATTATAATCAAATATCGATACGATTTAAAAAATAATCATAAGATTATAAACATAAAAATATCATGTAAAATTTATATGGTATAATAATACTTATCGTGAATTATAATGCAATTAATCATACTTTTGTTATAAATAATTTAGCTTTAATTATAGAAAAAAGTAGCTTAATAATGTACTAAAATAAAGAACATAGTAGAAACATATAAAATAAAATATATTAAATCTAATAAATATTTTCAGGAATATAAAGTTTATTAATCTAAAAACATTAATATGGGGTGGCAGTATGTTAAAAAATATATCAATAAAATTAAAGGAGGTAAATTTTATAGCTCTAACAGGCATCATTATTATTTCAATTATACTACTAACAAACTTTGTAAAAGTTCTAAAGTATAGTTATTTTGAACTTATTGATGCTGATAAATATGTAAACCTATCAAACAATGTAGAATACTTCATCCCTAAAGATAATCAATATACCGAAATAAACCAAGTAGCAGACAATGGTGCTATTAAATTTGAAAAAAACAATTCTAAAAATATCTACTTTCCTGAAGATGTTCAAAAAGTCTGGCTTAAACTAAAATTACAAGATAAACAAGTTAGTACTGATAATATAATGTACATTGATTGTGAATTCATTGAAAATATTCAATTTTATATCCCAACTACTGATGGCAAGTATGTAACAGAAAAGCCTAATGAATACTTTATTTTTCCATATATTAATCTACCTGAAAATATTGATTTTAATAAAGATATCTATATAAATTCAACCTGGGATTCAAATGTATTTAATTTGCTTCTAGCTAAAGACAGTAACTTTTATACTATTGAAAACTTGTTATCATGTTTTTATATCGGTAATTTGGGTGTGCTCCTAGGAATGCTTATTATGAATATGATTCTATTCTTTTCATCAAGAGATAAGAAGTATTTATTTCATTCACTTTTTACAGGATCACTGCTTTCACTACTATTTTGCTTATCTGGAATGCAAAAGTTAGTTTTGGGATTTAACAGCAATAACAGGCTTATAGCATTAGGTGCAATGGCCGCTTCAACCTGGGTTTTATTTATATATTCATACTTAGATATAAAAAACCACATGCCCATATTAAATAATTTTTTTAAACTTTCAATACTCTTTCTCGTACTTTCTCTCTATATATCTGAAATTATTCCTGACGGATTTACTTATGATATTTTATATTTGCACATGATCATAGTAGGGTTATATATTCTTATTTCAATATATTCTTATTTTAAATTTGGTATGGGATCTATATATTACTTGGTTGGCATATTTATACTTTTTACTGGCTTTATCATATATATTTTAGGTTCTTATGGCTTACTTGAATGGAATATCTTTGCTTTTAGCATATGCTATCCTGCTGCCTCTATTGAAACCTTATTATTTACCATCGGAATTATTAAACAAATAAAACATGAAAAAGAAGTTAATAATAAGCTTCAATTAGAAGTTATAACAGATAAACTTACAAATATATATAATAGACGCTATTTTGAAGAAACAGTTGTAAATAAAATTCTTCAACTCGACAAAGAAAAGCACCTTGTATCAATGTTGGTTCTTGATATTGATCACTTTAAAAAAGTTAATGATACCTATGGCCATAGTGCTGGAGATCTAGTTTTATCTGAAACAGCTATGATTATTAAGCAATGCCTTAGGAAAGAAGACATTCTTGTTAGATGGGGAGGAGAAGAATTTGTTGCAGTACTCCCCTTCACAGATTCAAAAGAAAGTACTATAATTGCTGAAACAATAAGATTATCCATAGAAAATCATAAATTCAAATTTGTAAATAAAATAACTGTTAGCATAGGCATAGCCGAAAAAGATATAGTTGAGGATTTTCATAGCTGGTTTAGGCGTGCTGACAATGCCTTATATAATGCAAAAGAGAATGGTAGAAATGCTGTTTGCGTTTGTTATACAAATGAAATAAAAAATAATTCCTAGCATCAAAATCACTAGGAAACTATAATTATATTTAGAGTTTAAACATTCATCACGTCTAAACTCTTTCATTTTGCTTCATTTTTAGCCTCATATTCTGGCCATACTCTTTTTCCCCATTCATTTATGATTGCTAATGCAGGAAGTAAATCATTACAGTGATTCGTCAAAGAATATTCTACATGCGGTGGAATCTTATTATATTCTGTTCTTTTTATAAGTCCATGTTCCTCTAATGCTTGCAGAGATCGAGTCAGCATAATATTAGTTATACCAGGTATGCTTCGCTTAAGTTCATTATATCTAATGCTCTTTGAAACTGATATCTCCCATATAATAGGAAGCCTCCACTTACCTCCTATGATTTCAAGTGCACGAAGAACAGGACATGCTTTAGAATACTTGTTTTGCGCTTTTTCTAGTTCACCTTTCATAAGTAATCCCCCCAACTCTAAGGCACAAAAATGTGCGTACTTGTTCTTATGTTCCTTATTAAACTATAATAATAACATACCAGACAAATGGTAATATGTAAATAAGTCAAAATGGGAGTGTGGATATTTTGAAAAAGTTATTCTCAGAATTTAGTATTAAAAATATAGAAATAAAAAACCGTATATGTGTACCTCCAATGGTTGTAGGTTTAGCCGAAGATGGATATGTAACATCGGAAAATTTAGCCCGTTATAAGGAATTATCTAAAGGTGGTCCAGGACTTATAATACAAGAAGCTACATGTATTAATAAAGATGGAAGATTATCAGAAAAGCAAATTGGAATTTGGGAAGATAACCAAATTGAAGGATTAAAAAACATAGTTAATGCAGTTCATGAAGAAGGTTGTAAAATATTTATTCAAATTCATCATGCTGGTGTTACAGGAATATCTAAATCTCCTCTATGTCCAAGTCCATATGAATATAAAGGTTTTGCTGGAACAGTTATTGGACGTGAAATGACTAAAGAAGATATAGACTCAATACAAAACGACTATATTGAAGCTGTAAGAAGAGCTTACGAAGCTGGCTATGATGGTGTTGAACTACATGGATGTCATGGTTATTTAATAAGTCAATTTTTAAATAAGAATGTTAATAAAAGAACCGATGAATATGGCACTAATCCAGAAAAATTTGTAATAGAAATACTAGAAGGAATTAGAAAAGTAACTCCAAAAGAATTTATTGTAGGAATTCGTCTAGGAGGATTTGAGCCATCATTAGAAGATGGAGTACGTTATGCTAAAATATTAGATAAAAACGGAATAGATTTTCTTGACATTTCTTATGGATTCTTTAATGAACAAGAAATTAATGTAAGCAAAGATTATAAGTATTCCAATGCTGTTTATGCTGCTGAGAAGATCAAGAAAGAAGTATCAGTTCCAGTATTTGCAGTTAATGGAATTAATTCAGCAGAAATTGCAGAAGAGATATTAAATGAAACAAATGTAGATATCGTTGATATTGGTAAAGGGATTCTTATAAATCCTAATTGGGCAAACTATGCTATGGATGGAAAAGATACTGGAAAATGTTTAAATTGTGCAAAGTGCATGTGGTTTGGTCAATCTGAAGTGTGTCCTGGAAAAGTTGTATTCGACAAGAATAATAAATAAATGTTCCTCAAACTACAAATTTAGTTGCATAAAAAAGGTACAATGCTTATAGTTTATATGCATTGTACCTTTTTATAATTTTTTATTTCTAACTATTCTAATGCTTAAATTACTTCTTCGCTTGTTCCAATCCTTCCAATCATAGGAAAAATATATTTGCAAACATAATCATGTTCCTCTTTTGTCACTGCCGTCATTGCATCTTCTACAAATATTTGATTATATCCATATTTATATGCTTCCCTTGCTGTTGTATCTACACCAATGTTAGTAGAAATCCCACCTAACACAATAGTATCAATCCCTCTACAAATTTATTTTCCACTGACTTGAAGTTTCCCATTTCTTATCCCATTTCCATACTTCTCTATTTTATGGTTATTATTTATATTAAGTTTATTATAAACTTTAAAATACACAAGCACTGCATTAATTAATAATAATGCACTCGTTACAAAAAATACGCATTTTATTCCTAAATATCCTGCGATTTGTCCTCCTAGAACTGATCCTGCAAATACGCCTAGATATCCTGCTGCCATACTAAAACCAAATACTCTACCTGTAAGAGATGATGGAGTAATTTTCTTAACCAATATATTAACAGAAGGATTAAGGCCACCAGCTGTGAGTCCTAGTAAAAATCTAAGTCCCATAAGCTCCCAAGTGTTTGTTACAAATGCTTGAGGTATAAATATTATTCCAGCTATTATGAGACATATTAATATAACTTTATGTGCTCCTACTTTATCAGAGAGCCTTCCAAGCCTTGGAGCTGCAATTATATTAGCAAACCCTGATGCAGAAAAAGTTATTCCCGCTATTAATGCAATATGACTCGCTTCCTTAGATAGTTGAGTAACATAAACTGTTACTATTGGCTCTACCGAATACATTGCTACAGATAATATAAAAAAAGTTATAAACAAAGTAATGGTTAAGCCTTTTTCCGGAACTGTATTCCAAACTTCTTTGAAACTTAAAACTTTATTATCTTCACGACTAAAAGATTCCTTTACAAATAATACTGTAGTAATAAATGCAATGAACATAAGCCCGCCTGTTATAAAAAATACATTTTGCAAACCAAAAGTTTCTCCTACAAATCCTCCAATTGTAGGTCCAAGTAACGAACCTGCAATGTTGGCTGTTGAAATAGTTCCTAAAGCATATCCTGCATGTTCTTTATCTGTTTGAGTTGCAATTAAAGTAGTACAGGCTGTGCTATATCCTGTGATAGCTCCTTGTAATAGCCTAAGTGCTATTAATACATATACATTAGGCGCAAATCCCATACAACTTATAACTATTGCCATACCAAGACTTGCTCTAAGCAGCATTGGTTTTCGTCCAAATTTGTCAGCAGCATGTCCCCAAATGGGTGAAAAAATAGCTGAAATAATAAACGTGCTACCAAAAGCAATTCCAGAAAGCTTCTCTATTGAAGCTGCATCTTGAATTCCTAAATGCTGTATATACAGTGGTAATACTGGCGCTATCTGACTCATACCTATTCCTGTCACAAACATTCCAAACCAACAAACTTTTAAATTTCTTTTCCACATTTCCATAATAAATTTATTCCTTCTTATAATTAGTATTGTTATCGCAATACAATAAATTATATATATTGTATTCTAAATATAAGCATAGACTATAAATTATAATTTGTAAACTATAAATTATAGTTTACAAATTATTTCCAATTTGATAAAAATAATCTCTCATGTTAAACTATCTTTATTAATCAGAATTGTAAGAGGTGATAAAATGGTTCAGAAACGAAATTTAACTAAGGAAAAAATTATTGAAGCTTCTTTTTTATTAGCTGATGAAATTGGACTTAATCAGATTACTTTCCAAAAGATTGCAGAAAAACTGGATATAAAATATCCATCTTTATATAATCATTTTGCCAACATTGAAGATCTTAAAATAAAAATGACCATATACTTTTTAAATAATTTAAATTCAACTTTAATGGAACGATTAATTGGTAAAAGTGGAGAAATTGCTATCAGAGAATTTGCTTATGTGTATCGAGATTTTGCATTTGAAAACAAGAGTGGCTATAAGCTCTACGTGAATATTCCGAGTACTGAAAGTGATGAAGTTAAGCGTCTGGCTAGTGAAACTAATTCAATAATACGTAAAATTTTAGATTTTTATAGTGGTGATAAAATATTTATAATTCATAAAAGTAGGTCTTTAAGAAGTCTATTACATGGATTTGTTTCCTTGAGCTCTCACGGATATTTTCAAAATCCAGTCAACTTAGAAGATAGCTTTAAATTAATGATAGATGACTTTATTTTATCGATATCAGAAAAATAACTAAGAAAATTTTTATCTTAATTCAAAATGTTAACTACATATCTATGTTCCAAATAGTGACTTCTATGTTCAATTATTATTTTACAAAATAAAGCAGCATATCATAATGTAAATTTTGCTGTGCTGCTAATTTTTATATTATAACGTGCTATATTTTGCCTGTTTATAAAATATACTGTAAAAAAAAACTGGAACATTAACGTATATTTACAATATATTATAATGTAATAGTTTTTTAGGTGATAATATGCAGGAGAATTATAATGCTACCATACATTTTCCAACTGGTAACGATCAATTAGATTTAGAATTGCTTAACATAGAACTACAAACATCCTATGTTGATTTAATAGCGACTTTACTTGGTATCATTTCAGCAGTAAAAGCTAAGCAAATAATAATTCAGAGAATGATTCAGCAACAGCAATCCCCAAGTCAACAAGAACAACAAAATCAACAGGGTCAGCAACAAGACCAACAGCAAAATCAGCAAAATGGTCAGAATCAACAGAAGTCTGATGTACAACACCCAACTCCAAGTGAAATAGCTGCATTTGCAAGCTGTCTTGGTGTATATGTGATTCTTTCTTATACTAGAGTTTCATTTATAAGGCTTAATGAACTATATAGTAACATTCAATCAGGTAAAAGTAACTTTTCTATTACGCCTAACATAAATATAACTACTGGTTTTGTATACTCTTGTATTGGCACTTTGCTAAGAACAGTTGGGGCTATTCAAAGAGTAGAAGAAGAAGCCCAAATAACCATTCTATAATTAAAGTCATAAAATAATCTAGTAATTATTTTATGACTCATATTCCGCCTAACTAATTTTTCCTATTTAACCTCAACTATTCACTATATTATTTGACTAAAAATTATTATGATTACGGTATGCAAATAATATTTAATGGGGGGATTGGAATGGATAAAGAGTTGTTATTGGAAAATATTGAAATGGAAGCATATAGCCATGGAAAAGCGACGCTTGTAGCAGGTATGTGTAAGAAACTAGGAGTTATCAACATCTTTGATCAATATTTGACTAAACAAAATGGGAGAAAGCCTGATATAGCTTATGGGATAATGGCTCAAATGATGTTAGCAAATCTTTGTCATTCAAGACGACCATTATATCTTATGGATGAGTATTTTGAACATATTGATATTGAAGGGACATTTAACAGCGATGCGAAGCCTCATAATCTTACAGATGATAGATTTGGCTGTTTTCTTGATAATTTTCATGAAGCTGGTCCAAGAAAAATTTTTTCTGAAATAAGTATGACTGCTTTCGCTACGTATGGATTGAGTATAAAGAATATTAATTACGATACTACCTCAAAGGTAATGTGGGGCCAGTATGAAACAGAAGAAGGTAAAATAGATGAAATATCAATTGATTATGGATATAGTAAAGATAAAAGAAATGATAAGAAACAAATAAAAATTGGAATTGGAACAGCTAACGGTATAGTTGTAGACGCAAAAGTTCTTTCGGGTAATACAGATGATAAAACTTATAATAATGACGCTATAGATGATGTTGATGAAATTTTAAAAAAATCCAAAACTAGTAAAGATTCATTCTACTATGTTGCAGATAGTGCATTTTTTACAGAAGAAAATATTAATAAAGCAAATGGTAGAGATATAAAATTTATAACAAGAGCTCCTGAAACAACAAATATGTCTAAAATCTATATTGGTAAATTTTTTAGTGAAAGACAGTTAACAAAAGATGTTATTTTTGAAAATGCCCAAGGTAAAAAAGTTAAATATCAAGTATTAGATTATAAATCAGAATATAAGGGGATTCCAGTTAAACTGGCAGTCTGTTATTCCTTCACTCTTGAAGAAACCAAAAGGAAAACTATTTCTAGGCATGCAGAAAAAGAATATGCCGAATTAGAGAAAAAAATCAAAGTATTTTCCAAGCGTAGCTTCGCGTGCGAAGCAGATTCACAAAAAGAAATAGAAGAGTTTTTAAAGACTAAAGGGAAAAAATTAAAATACCATTCTGTTAATTTGAATATTGAAATGAATGAAAAACGTAAGCGTAAAAAAGCTGATAATAAGGATTCACAAAAGGAATATGAATATACTATTAATTTAGAAATTAACCGTGAAGATTCAAAAATTGAAGCAGCAATTGAAAGAGAGTGTACTTTCATCTTAGCAAGTAATGATTCTGATATTTCATGTGAAGAAATGCTGAAAGAATACAAAACTCAAAGCAGCGTAGAGAAAAAGTTTCAGCAGCTAAAAGCACCAGAGTTTATAGATGACCTTTTTGTAAAAACTCCCAAAAGAGTTGAAGCCTTAACATACATGATACTTATTGGTTTAATGATTTTATCAGTAATGGAACATGTAGTCAGACGTGAGATGAAGAAAGATAATACGATTATACTTGGACCTGGAAAAATAAAAATGTCCAAGCCGAGTTTAAAAGCTATAATGGGTATCTTTGAGTATGTGCCTATACAAGTAATTAAAGTTAATAACAATTGTATAAGAAAGTTTCAAAAACCACTAAAAGATAATCAACGGCAGATATTGAATTATTTAGGTTTGGATGAAAGTATTTTTGTTGGACATGCTATTTAACAAGTATATATTTCAAAAAATTTAATAATGATTCCATTAGGGATAGTTTAGAAATTTACTATGGAATAATTCACATATAGATATATATTATTCCAAACTTTAAATAAAGAAAAGATATTTCACTGAAATGCATAGCATTCAGCGAAATATGAGTTATGACTTTAATTATTCTTCTAACCAATATTCAAAAATATATTACCAGAATTTCAAATAAACCTGGCAATATACCTATTATTCTACTTTAACTCCTTACTCTATACATTAAACTTTCCAACTATTTGTTCTAATTTATCCGCAATATTCTTAAGCTCTATTACAGAATATGATATCTTTTCCATGGAATTAGATTGCTCTGAAACAGTAGCTGAAACTTCTTCAATTGAAGCTGCGGACTGCTCTGCTACAGCTGAAATTTCTTGAATGCTGCTTATTGCTGAATCTTTATTTTCATCTATAAACTTTATATTAGAAGTTAACTCTTCTATATTTTCTATAGTATCATCAAATGTACTATTTATAAGTTGGAATGTATTAATAGCTTCTTTGGTAGTTTTGCTTACTTCTGTCATTATAGTTTTTTCTTCATCCATACTTTTCTTAGCTGCATTTATCTCTCTTATAATTTCATTCACAATGCTTTCTATTTCCTTAGTAGAATTTGAAGTCTGTTCTGAAAGTTTTCGTATCTCATCTGCTACAACCGCAAATCCCTTACCTGCTTCCCCTGCTTTTGCTGCCTCAATTGCTGCATTTAATGCAAGAAGATTAGTTTGTTCTGAAATTGCTTGAATTGTATTTATTATTTTGCCTGCAGATCCTGATTTATTAGATAATAAGTCTATATTTCTAATTACTTTCTCCAAAGCTTCATTATTAGCATTGATATTATTCATAAGATCCCTTGAAGCACTAATCCCTTCTTCGCTAATATGGTGCGATTTTTTTGAAAGCTTTGTTACTAAATCCGCATTATTTGATGAGATATCTATTTTCTCTCCAAGATGCAATAATTTTTCAGAAGTAAGTTCTGTATTCCTTGCTTGATCTAATGCGCCAACTGAAAGCTGATCTACTGTTGAAGAAATCCCCTGAATTCCCTGAAGCGTTTCATCAGTTGAAACTGCAATTCCTTCTGAATGATCAAGTAACTCTTTTGATTTTTGCTTAAGAACTTCAATAGTTTCTCTCAACTCTTTTCTTAGTGATGTTACAGCTCTAGCAATAATTCCAATTTCATCTTTATTTTTAAGTAATTTCTCAAATTCATCTTCTTTCTTCATTTCTAAATCTAAGCTAGTAGTTTTATTTATCAAATTAGTCACCAATGAAATCGGTCTGGATATCTTACTTGCAAAATATAAAGCAACCATAGAAAAAATAATCATTAAAAATACAAACATGGCAATAAAACTGATAATTAAACCTGTTAGCGGTTTTAAAAATTCAGCATTTGGAACTGCAATACCCATTGTCCATTTTGATGAAGTAATAGGAGCTGTTGCAAAATATTTATTTATCCCATCATAATCTTTTAGCTTTACCACATTAGCTTTAGAACTATCTTTTCCAACCATGCTACTTAAACTTCCACTCAATACATCTCTAATATTCTTTAGCTTATCTGCACTTGGCTGAAACTCTTTATTTGGATGAATCACAAATTCATCTTTTTCATCTAATAAGAATCCATAACTGTTATTTATAGGTTGTGCCTTCTGAACTTCATTTGAAATATTTTCTATATTTATATCAGTACCTAAAACACCTATGACTGCTCCATCTTTTTTAACTGCTTTTGCAACTGTAACTACTGATTTCTTAGTTTCTGAATCTACATATGGATCAGAATAAATTACAGAGTCACTTTTTAATGCATCTTTATACCAATCTCTCTCTGTACAATTAAAGTCATTATCTGGTAGCCATCCACCTTCATCAACAAAACTTTTATCTTCAAAACCAAAGTATATATCCATAATATCAGTATTTGACGCTGCTTTAACTTTCATATATTTCAAAAGATTTGTAATATCATAATTATTGTTAAATTCGATGTTTTCAGCTGTTTCATTAACAAAGTTTCCTTGATTAGCCATCCATTTGTCTATAGTTTCTGCATATTTTTCAGATAGTACCCTTAGTTTATCCTTTGATTCAACCACAGTTGTTTTATAAAACAGATAATAACTTATCGTCGAAGAACATAATAAACTAAAAAAACAAACTGCTACGACCAAGAGAATAACTTTTGTCTTAATGTTTTTCATTTTAATTCACTTCCTGTTTGATTTTAAAATTTGTATAACAATGTTAAACATAAATATTCCTTATAATCAATACATTATATGTATTGATTGCTTTATCTTTAGTAACATGCAAAAATATCATTAACTTAAGTTACGCTTCTTGTATAATTAATATATTTCATATAATTCGCCTTCTTTCTAAAAAACTGTTTTAATTTTAATATATATTCTAGAGTGCACTCAAAGTCAATGTATAACTTTTACATATTTGGATTTTACAATAACTTCTCGTTTATAAAATAATCCTTTATTTATTGTTTTATAAAATCACAAAACCAAGAGTAAAAATCTCCATGTTCACAGAGATCTATACTCTTGGCTCTTATTAGGTTTATAATTAGAAATATTAATTTTACTTAGGTTTAATAGTTGTTTTAATAATAAATAATTTCCTATTATTTAGCTAACTATTTTGATTAATTAAATAAAATAGATAATTCTATAACAACTTTAGCCCCTCCAAGCTTTTCTGATAAATTCTCTTTTGCTGTTAGATTTTCATATAAAGGCGCTGATTCTATTAATGACCCAATTTCGCGTAAATCCTTTCTGCCCCATTTATGCCCATCAAATAAGATTTCTCCCGAACTTGGTCTAAGCATTCCCGTAACCATCTTTAATAGTGTTGACTTTCCTGCTCCATTTGGACCAAGCAACCCATATATTGAATTCTTTTTAACTAATACTGAAATATCTTTAACTGCTTCTTGCCCCTTAAATGTTTTACATAAATTTTTTGTTTCTAAAATTATTTCGTTCATGTTCATTCCTCCCTACAACTAAATAATAAATCCTAATTATAAGGAATTTATAAGGAACTGAAATTTGAGAAACCACTTGTATTTAAAAATGAAAATCCCTCAGTAACGCTTTCTTACGGCATTACTGAAGGTAGAATTTCTTTAGTCTTCAATTTAATACATATAATATTTTATAAATATATATGTTGCAATTCACAATGCACATTTCACAATTCACAATTACAGCTAAAATTCTTACAATATTTTTAGAATTATAATAAAGAATTATTTTTGCAATATATATATTTCTGAACAATAAATTATTGTTCTTTATGCTATCTTATCATTATTATTATAACTATCTCTAAGTTTTAAGTAATAGGTAGCTACTGTGACGTTCATATAAGGAACCACCCATAATAGACCGATGCATAGTGGAATCATTCCAAGTATTATCCACCCTAAAAAACTTAAAGTAAGAACGAAGTACTCAAATTTATGCCCTTTCATAATAGCTGAGCTCTCTTTTAAACATTGAATTATTGACTTATTATTATCATCAGCTAAAATAAAAAATGATTGTGAAAACATATATATAAATATAATGCCTGGAACTATCAATAAAAATAATCCTATGGTAACAATTATAGTCAATAAAATATATAGGCCTACAGCTTTATGAATTATTGAAAATCCTGAAAATATATCTGTAAATTTAGGGTTACTATCTTTTTCAGCATAGTTTAGAGAAAATCTGCATATACCAACTCCTATTGCCGCACTAACAAATATTGTTACTAAAAATACGATTAAACTTAAACCAAAACTCTCTCTAACAACTCTTAAAATTAAATTAAAAATAATTGGAATTAGAAATCCAGCAACAAAAATTCCTCCAATAGCCAGTCCCCACCTCCCTTTTAGTTGATCTTTGGCAAATCTCTTCAGTTCTGCTCTAGTATTCATAAAAATTCCTCCTTAAATTGAAATACCTTTGATATTTATGCAGGGAGATTTAACATTATGCTATATTTATATTTTAATTTACAGTAATCGCATGAATTTATAGATATACATTAATCTTTTGTATAATTTATATGCTTTTTGTAAAAGTTTTCATTCGAGTGATTCATAATTTCAACATAATTATCTATCTTGCAATTAACTTCTATATTAATATTTCATAATTAAGGATATATCACACAATTTGCATTAGATATCAATTATAAAACTGCAAATAAAAAGGCTGTTATAAAATAAATTTTTAGAACAACATAAATAGTCTTTAATAAAAAAACAGTACTTATATTATTCTATCTTTTATTCTAAAACAGCCACTTTTATTTTATATTACAGCCTTATAATACAGCTAAAATTTCATCATCTTTCTGAATATAAAGCTTTATCTTACTAATTCTTTTTTCCTTTACTTCTTCTATTTTAAAGATCAAGTTTTCATATTCTATCTCTTGTTCATCTGTATTACTAGGAATACGTTCAAGAATTTCAATAATAAAACCACTCATAGTATCATAATTCTCACTTTTAATATCTGTATCGAAGTAATTATTAAAATCATTAATTGAAAGCATACCTGATATCATAAAAGTGTCATTATCCATTTCTTCTATTGATGGCTCATCCTCATCATATTCATCATCTATATTTCCCATGACTTCTTCTATTAAGTCCTCAATAGAAACTATACCTGAAAATCCCCCATACTCATCTACTAATACAGCCATATGCTTTTTAGTACTTTGAAGTTCCTTAAATAACGTATCAATCTTTCTATTTTCTGGAACAAAATACGGTGGATGCAATATGCTTCTTATATCCACGTTTTCAAATCCATATTTTCTTGCTTGACTAAAGAAATCCTTCATATAAAGAATACCAATTATATTATCAGTATCATCTTCGTAAACAGGAACTCTTGAATATCTTTCATCAATCAATTCATCCAAATATTCCATTAATGGATCTTCTATATTAATCATATATACTTCTGTTCTCGGTGTCATTACTTCACATGCTAATTTATCATCAAACTCAAATATGCTATTTATCATTTCTGTTTCAGTCTTATTTATGACTCCATGTTCTAGTCCAGCTTCCACATAAGATCTGATTTCCTCTTTTGATACTTTTTCACCTAAATCCTCTTTATCAAGGCCAATCAGTTTAACTAATATATTAGTTGATGCTGAAAGCAACCTTACAAATGGAACTGCAATTTTAGCTATAATCACTAATGGTTTTATACAGAACATTGCAATAGCTTCTGATTTTTTAAGCGCTATTCTTTTTGGAAAAAGTTCTCCAAATACCAAGGTAATATAAGATAATACAATTGTTACTAATGCCAACGCAACTTGTCCACTATAAGGAACATTAAGTCCCTTTAAATAAAGAGCTACATCCTTTGATAGTCCTGTTGCTGCTGAAGCACTACTAAAAAATCCTGCAAGAGTTATTCCTACCTGTACAGTAGATAAAAAATTAGTAGGCTCTTCCATAAGTTTCAATAAAAGCTTGGCCTTCTTATTTCCTTCTTCCTCAAGAAGCTTTATTTTATTTTTATTTAATGATACTATAGACATTTCTGCTGACGCGAAAAATGCATTGATCAAAGTCAATATGACTATTAAAATTAATTGTGACGTGATACTCGTCTGTTCCGGGTCTAAATCCATAAAAACATTTCCTCCAACATAAAATTTTTTTAATATAATAATATCACAAGAACTATTTAAAGTAAAATTTCAATTAATTCAAATATTCCTTATTTACATATAATATTAAGTGTTATAGTAATTTGATTCACTAATATTTAAATTTTATAAAATATTATATTAATACTGGGAGTTGCATATGCATTAATTAACTTATTTCATTATATAAATCTTTTATTATATTCTCTTTCATTAATACTGGACTCAAGTCCTGCTACCTCTTAGTATTTATACGATATATTTATATTCTTATTTGTTGATGAAATAAATTTTACTGACTATTACCTTAAAGATGACAAGTTAAGATAATTGACTTTTTAATTGTTCTTTATCCATTGTATATTTTAATCTTTTAATTTCATTACCATGATCTAACACAATTATTTCAGGCACATTTCTAACAGTATATTTTCCTATAAGATTTCTCTTTGTGGCTATATTTACTTCTTTAATCCTATAACAATCAACTAATTCCCTATTTATCTCTTCTAGCAGTGTTCTAAATCTTAAGTTTTCATTAACTAAAGCATCTAAAAATAGTAATAATACTCTTTTTTCACTTTTTAGAATACTTTCATTAAAGTCATTTAATTCTTCAATGTAACGCTCAGCTGCTACAGCCGCAGTTGCTCCATCACTAGCAGCCGAAACAACCTGTCTTAAATATTTAACTCTATTATCTCCTATTGCATAAACTCCTTCAAAGCTAGTTTCCATAAGTTCATTTGCAGATATATACCCTCTTGAATCAACTTCAAGACCGCTGTTTTTTAGAAAATTAGTTGATGGTACCATACCTACAAAGAAAAATACTCCTTGGCAGTTTATATATTCTATATTTCCAGTCTTTAAGTTCTTAATTTTTACTCCTTCAACATTTTCAGTCCCAAGAACTTCCTCTATGGTCGAATTCCAGATAAACTCCATCTTTTTATTGTTTAGAGCTCTTTCGCTACTTACTTTATTACAATCTAGAATCCCTTCATCATGAAGCACTATAACAGTCACTTTACTTGCAAACTTTGTAATATACAGACCTTCTTCAATAGCCTGATCACCACTTCCAACTACTACAACATGTTCTCCTTCAAAAAACTCTGCATCACAAGTTGCGCAGTATGCTACTCCATTGCCTTGGAGTCTCTTTTCCCCAGGGATGTCTAATAATCTAGGTTCACTGCCACAAGCTATAATAATAGCCTTAGCTAAGAATTGCTTTCCTTTTTTAGTGGTAATGAGTTTTTCTCTTAAGGACAAATCAGTATCTACAACTTCATCTCTTAGAAACTCAACTCCAAAGCTCTCTGCATGTTTCTTAAAGTTTTTCATAAGTTCTGGTCCGCTAATTTGTTCATAACCTGGATAATTAACTATTTCCCTTGTTGTATTTACAAGACCTCCAACTACTCCTTTATTAATTACCAGAGTTTTAAGTTTGGCTCTTCCTCCGTAAATTGCCGCTGAAAGTCCTGCTGGTCCACCACCTATGATAATTAAATCGTAGGAATTAGTCACATCGTCCATACTTTTATCACTCCTCAAAAACTTCAGCGATTTTTTCTTCAACTGCATCATCTTCCACATGACCAGCTAATTTTCCTTGGTACTCACCGTCTTTAAAAAACAGAATTTGAGGAACACCTTTTAAAGAAAATCTCTGAAATAAATTCTTTTGTTCTTCAACATCAACATAATAAAAATTATACTTACCATCGTATTTTGACTTTAAATCTTCTAAAATTGGTACTACTCCTTGACATACACTGCAACTTTCCCTAGAAAAAATCACTAGACTGGATTCAGCATTGTCATATATAATTTCATCAAATTCATTAGAATCTAAATGTTGTAAAGACATACTATTCACTCCTCTATAATTATTTTAAAACCGTAATTTTAAGAGACTATAATGCTGGACACCTTATAATCAATTTATTAAATAAATTCATTATAATAATAAGCAAAACTTCTATGCGCTTATTATTTAGTTTTCCTTATAAATTTTCTGCCTATTTTAAAAAGCAGCTATCAGAGTTCTTACTTTCCGATAGCCCTAATTTTCTATAAAAAAAGATGAACTTGTTATTTTTTCTAATATACCTAAATATCTTCTGAGAAAATTTGATAAATTGGAGCTCCTTCACACTGTGCTGGATATCGTAAACCTAATAATACAGAAACTGAAGGTGCAACATCAACTTGTCTTATAATACGTTCAGTTGTAAATCCTGACTTAACACCAGAACCTGCTGCTACAAAGATTGGTGAAACTGATGTATCAAAATATCCTTCTGAAGTTGAAAGGCTATCTCCGTGGAGTCTATTATATTTTTCTTCTATAGAGAAGAATATATCACCACATTCTGGTCCATGAGTACCAATCAAGATAGCATCTTTATTTCTAAGGCATATGCCTACAACTCTTTTACCAGTTTTATCATCTCTGTAATTATACAAGTCAGAGATGATTTGTTCTTCTAAATCATACTTATCTTTTGGATCTACAATACCATGTTTGTCACGGCCTTTTAGATTAATATAAATATAATTACTACGAATCTGGACAGCTCTTGTTTTCTCCCAATCTACTTCTCTTGTTGAATTGCCATCTTTATCTTTTTTCAAAACTGTATAACCAAGCTCTTCCATGACTTTTGTATTTAATCCGCCATATTCACCTAAAATTGGAGGTACATTTTCTCCAACCATAAGCCCATGATCGCTTACAAGTAATACAGTCCAGCCTTCATCTAATAGATGTAGAAATTCACCAATATAATCATCTGTTTGAATATAGAATTTTTCAATAAATTCCTGATATACTTTTTCATCAGTGTAATCCCATGGCTCAAGCGTCTTAGCAAGATGCCATAATTGATGTCCTGCGCAATCAATATTATGAAGATGAGAGAATACTATATCATATTTTTTCTCCTTAATACAATAATTAAGACAATCCGCCTGCCACTTATCGTAAATTGCCCAGGATGGTTCAAAGATTTCCCTCACTAGTTCATCATCTTCTCCGCCGATTAAACTAACAGGCGGAACATGTCCAACATTCTCAGTAATATCTTTGTATAAAGATTTTTGATGCCATAATTGATCATTGGAGATGTCAAGAGCATTACTAATCCAAACTCTAACTTTATTGCCTTGTGGATCGAGTTCTAAAATCTTCATTGAACGGCATGCAGGCTTTGTTACTTCTTTCTTTGTAACATCGTCAATGATACCTGTTACCATCTTATCTTTCTCTAGAATTACGATTGGTTCATCTGCCTTCTTATTTTTATAAATTGCTACTTTATCATATTCACCAGCTTCATTTTTGAGAATTAAGGCTGGACGCCTATTTACACCACTTGAAGTTATTATAGTGAATTCTTTTGCTCCTTCTGGCGCGTTTTTCCATCCCTTTGCATCTTTAAGTGGAGAATTTACAATATCATAAGCTACTTTACTTCCAATAACAATTTCTGTATCATTATCATCCATAACATAGGTACGAATTTCACCACCTTGACGAGCTGTATCTCCCCACCAAAGTTCCATCATTTCATCATCAACTTCATCGTCTAAAGTTCCTTCTAAATCTGTAATTATGCAACCGACACCTGCTGGCTTTTCCACTCTTGGTGCATAGCGAACCTCTTCAATTTCAGGTGAAGCAACAATAACTTTTTCCCAATCAAGTTGTGCAACTCCCATATTAACAGACCCTGGCTGAGTTCCATCTACAACACTTAAGTTTTCACTATGAGAAGTTGGCGGCCAAGAACTGCCTGGCCAATGCCAAACTAATGTTTTTAAATCAGCTTCTGAAGTAATATTCCAAATCTGTTCAGCAGTACAGTTACGCGAATCCATATTATAAACAACTGCATCAAGATTTTCAGAAGATTGTCTCCAATAGCAAGTAATTCCATGTGTTCCTGGATAAGCACCTGTAGCAAGTGTTGTCCAACAAGGTGGTGTAATTGTTGGAATCGCACCAATTTGTCTCAAGTCTTCTCTCGCTGAACCACGTTCAATCAGCTTTTTTAAATTTGGCATTTTTCCTTCTTTTAAAAATTTTTGACTCACTCTTGGATCCATGCCATCTACGCCTAAGACTAATAATTTTTGAGTAAGTGCTGCTCTTTTCATAATATTTATCTCCCTTCAACAATTCTGCTGTTAATGTACCTTTATCAAGAGGATAATAAATCAAATATTTCTATTACTCTTAATATTGATACTTATTTTTGTGAATAGATCGTGCGCTTTCTTTCATATAGCGTATAATTTGTTAAACTTCATTTTCTAAGTCATTTCCCTGAATCAATTCAATTAACGAGTCTCTAAGCTCTCCAAATTCTTCTGAAGATCTGATTTTTTTAAAGCTATTGTCATCATATTGTTGAAGTGGATTTTTAAAATCACTCACAATTCTTCCCGGATTAGCATTCATTACAATAATCCTGGTTGATAAAAGAATCGCCTCTTCCACATCATGAGTAATAAAGAAAAAGCATTTGTTAGTCTCTTTCCATATCTTCTTTAGATGTTTTTGCATAGCTTCTCTAGTTAGAGCGTCTAATGCACTAAAAGGTTCATCAAGCAGAACTACTTTTGAATCTGCAGCTAATGTTCTTGCAATTGCTGCACGCTGCTTCATTCCTCCGGACAATTGATGAGGAAGCAGTTTTCTAGCTTTTTCTAAACCAACTAAGTTAACATAATGATTTACGATTTCTGCTCTCTCTTTTTTAGGAATCTTCTTCATCTTAAGTCCAAATTCAATATTCTTTTCAACACTTAACCAAGGAAAGATGTTAGGCTGTTGAAAAACAACTCCTACATCTGGATTTGGCTTAGTGTGCGGTGCTCCATTTATAAGTACTTGCCCTGAGATATCTGTATTATATCCAGCAATAGCATTTAATAATGAAGTTTTCCCACATCCAGACGGTCCAAGAACACAAACAAAATCATCATCAAATAATTTAAGCTCAATGTCATTTAAGACATTCGAATACTCTTTTCCATTTTTATATATTAGATTAACATTTTTCAATTCAACAGAACAATTTGCTTTTCTCTCTTCTTGTCTATTTATTTCAACTAACGATTCCATATTATATCTCCTCTATTAATTATATAAATCGTTTCTTACCGCCTTCTTGAAAGTTTCAATATCTGGTGAAGTAGTAACTGCTTTTTGAGTTAACAAGAAATCACTTGTATCCTTTAAAATTTGTGGTAGTTTACCTTGCTTGTCTGATGTTCCTATATATTGTGCTTGCTCAGACTTATCTAAAACAGAAATTTGATTCATAGCTTGCTTTGTATCTTCAACGCTTAGCCCAAGTTCTTGAGATAATGCTTTAACCACATCATCTGATTGAGTTTTATATGACTTAGTAGCTTCATCTAATATATCAATATATGCCTTAACTACATCTGGATACTTAGCTGCAAAGTCATTATTTACAATACCAAATTCACCAGTAACAGCTCCGCCTTTAGCAACATCTTCAGATGAAAGTATTACTTTTCCACCATCTGAAACTAGCTTTGATTGTGCTGGCTGCCAAATGTAAGCTCCATCAATTTCCCCTCTGCTCCATGCCGCTATAATGTCTTGTGCACTCATATCTAAAATAGTTACATCTTTTTCTGAAATATTATTTTGTTTTAATGCAGCAAGTAAGCTATAGTGTGAAGTTGAACCAAATGGAGTTGCAATTTTTTTGCCTTTTATATCTGCTAAAGACTTAATTACAGATGTATTTTTTGCAACAAGTGCCTCACTTGAACCGATTATATCATGTAAATAATAAATTTTATAAGGAAGGTCATTAACAATTCCAGTTGTTCCTGGAGGTGTACCAATAGTTGCAATATCTATAGATCCACTAGCCATTGCAGCATTTACATCACGCCCAACATCAAATTGAACATACTTAATTGAAACTCCTGGGAATTTTTTTTCAAGTAACTTTTCACCTTTTGCAAGAAGTTCTCCATTTGGAGACTGAAAATATCCCAAACGTATTTCTTTTGGCAGCGCTGAATCTGAAGCTTGAGTATTCCCTGTTGTACTAGCTGTTTTTGCTCCTGAGCAGCCTGTTATTAAAATACCAACGGATAAAATAGCTGACAGAAGTACTGTATATTTTTTAATTTTCATAAATAACACTCCTTTAAATATCTCGGTACTGTCAAAGTTTTTTATCTAACTAAGGCAGCAACCCTTTAATTTTTCTTATTTTTTATATAAATAACTTGCCACCCCCAAAAAGTTAAGATATTTTATACTTGCAAAACAAAAACACTGAACTAAAAAAGGAGGCAAGCTATTACCATGATTAATAAGTTTCTTCTTGAAACTGTAATTTATCTTATTGAAATTATAAAGTATCTCATGACTTTGCTGGTTGGCAAAAACTTGCTTAAAAGCATTTCGGACGAACCTGTTAAGAAAGAATACCGAAAGCTTCAAGTAGATGATCAACCAATCTTTGATGTTCCCGAAAAACTTAACTATAAGCTTCTAATAGCTGAATATGAGTTTAAGCACGGCAAAGAATTTGCTCCTGTGAAACCTCGCAAAAACAAAGCGTTAGCTCCTAAGGATGTTATCTGTCCTAAGTGTGGTGCTCCACATACCTATCTTTACGATAATAACGGAGGCCGAGGACAATATCTTTGCAAAGTCTGTGATACCACATTCAATCCTAAAAATTACTATCAGAAATCCATAGTGTTAAGATGTCCTCACTGCAGTAAAACACTTGAAAGAATCAAGGCGCGTAAGGATTTCTACGTTTATAAGTGTAAGAATGATAATTGCTCTTTTTACCAAAATAATCTTAAATCAATGACAAAATCTGAAAAACAAGATTTTAAGAAGAATCCTGGTAAGTTCAAAGTTAGATACATATTTAGAGATTTCACTTTTGACTTTAAGCCACTTTCTAAAGAAAGTCCGGTAAAATCAAAGGTTTCTCTTCCAAACATTATGATTTCTTCTTACACCTTAGGACTCATTCTAACTTACTACGTTAACTACGGTTTATCTTCCAGAAAGACAGCTGCATTGCTTAAAGATATTCATGATATTAAAATATCTCATCAAGCAATTTTAAACTATGTTAATGCCGTTTCAATTGTAGTTAAGCCATTTATAGATAACTACGATTATAAACTTTCTGACTCTTTCTGCGGCGATGAAACCTACATAAAAGTTAACGGTAAGTGGAACTATATTTTCTTCTTTTTTGATGCTGTTAAAAAGATTATTCTATCTTACAGAGTATCACCACATAGAGATACCGAAACGGCTGTAAAAGCCATCGATGATGTTCTAAGTAAGTTAAAAGAAATACCTGAAGATCTTAATCTTATAACTGATGGTAACCCTATATATCTTCTTGCACAGCACTTCTTTGCAAGCCATAGTATAAAATTCGATGTTACTCAAGTTATAGGCTTAACCAATAAAGATGAAGTTTCAAAAGAATATAGGCCATTGAAGCAAATTATTGAACGTCTTAACCGAACCTTTAAAGGCAATTATAGAGCTACTACTGGCTTCGGAAGTCCTAACGGGTCGGTTGCATTTGTAACTATGTTTGTGGCATACTTTAACTTTCTAAGACCACATTCTGCCCTTGAAGGCAAAACTCCTGTAATCCTTGAAGAGTTAGAGTCAATGTCCAACATGCCTACTAGATGGTGCAAATTTATTGAACTATCTCAAGACTTTGTTCTAAATAACTGTACAATAACTGCCTAATGATCTAAAGCAGTTGGTGAAACGCACCCTTGACACGCCCACAAAGATAAATGGTAAAATATCTCAATAGGCGGGTCTATTAGTCATGTTCAAAATTATCATTCACCCGTCCTTAACTGCCTAAGACCATTTATCTTTAGGTGTGTCAAGGGCAACTAGCAAACATAATTTAACATTAAATGGTAGTTGGATTGATTTTTCATATATTTTTTACACTACCAATATCTCTATGTACCTGCTTGTACATTGATTGATTTTATTAATAATCTACTATTACTCAATATAAAGAACTTTCTATTTTTTTATTTTTCTAGCCATGGTGAAGCTTTTCTGATCAAAAATCTCACGAAAGAATCTAATATAATTGCTATAATTCCCATAATTATAACTCCAACATAGACAATATCATTTCTAAGATATTTACTTGCATCTAATACCATCCAGCCTATTCCTGATACAGCTGCAACCATTTCTGCTGCAACTAAAGTTGCATAAGCAACACCAATGGCTGTTCTAAGACTAGTTAATATATCTGGTAAACATGACCTGAAAATAACACTAATAAAAAGATTTATTCCTCTTGCCCCTAATGATTTAGCTCCATTAATTCTATCTAGTGGTACCTTTTGAACGCTAAATATAACCCCAATTAATAAAGGTGCAAATGCATTTAAAAATAATAAAATAATTTTAGATTCATCTCCAATTCCAAACCACAGCACAATTAATGTATAATACGCTAGTGGTGGAAGCGGACGATAGAATTCAATAAACGGATCTATAATCGCCCTTACAATCCTTGAGCTGCCTGCAATAAGTCCTAAAGGAACACCAATTATTATCGCAAAAAAAATAGCAATGAAAAGTCTCTCCATACTTATTGCAATATGAGATAACAAGCTTTCTCCTTTATAACCTTGCTGAACTAATTCAATAAATGCCTGCCATACTTTTTGAGGAGATGGAAGAAATACTTGATTAATCAAGCCTTTGCTCGTGGCAATTTCCCATACAATAAAGAACATGATTACAGAAGTAAAAGAAATGCCAATATAAAAAATTTCACCTCTTTTTCTTTTCACTATTTTCGTAGCTATGTCTTGATTATTCATATAGGTTAATTTCCCTCCCCCATTTCTTTTTACATCTATTTTTCATACATATCCCCCTTCTTTACTTTTCCTATAGAATTACTATGATTTAATTTTAAATATATCTTACTAAACCATCCAAGTATTGTCAATAAAAAAATACCACAAATCATATCAGAAAAGTACGATTTATTTTTCCAAAAAATATATAGTAACTTGAAATATGTTTATATATTAATATAAACCCTGATAATATCACACGGCTCAAGAAGTTCAATTATTGAACAATGTAATACTATCATTGTTCAATGTTCAACACAATAAGTTCATGTATTTTTTTCACATTTATAGTAAAATTATTTTGATATATATTTACACTAACTAAATAAGTAATCCCTTAACGGTACTTATGAAAATTATTTTTACTATTGAATTCCAAATTATGTTTTATCGTAAAAGCAAAAAACACTTAAAGCTCCTATTTTGCTCTAAGCATTTTTTATATTCTAAACATTTTATAACTTACTTTTTTCACAGTAGTAATATATAAAAATTATATAAAATAGAGACAGCACTGTACTACTACCTTGCTCTCTCTATTTCTTAATTTTTATTATAAAAAATCTGTTACTCTAATTACATCTAATGCTATTTATACACCTTACAGCAGCTTCTTTTGCATCTTGGCATCCTTCTTGTGCACCTTCTTGGTATCCTTGACAATACCCTTCTTCACGTCCTGCTTCTACTCCTGCACAATATCCATCTTTGTATCCTTGATTATAAGCATCTTCTAATGCACCAGCTGAAGGGTAATTTCTCCTACAATGACATTGCACATTTTCCCCAAGAGTTCCATTACAATTGCATCGTACATTTTCTCCAAGAGTTCCGTTACAATTATTATTATTACTTACAGCTCCAAGAGTATTAGAATTTCTATATCTTCTTCTATGACATCTGTATCCCATTTCTTTTCCTCCGTAAATTATCAAATTTATAATCTTTTGATTAAACTTCTAATTATATACTATGCTAATTTACTATATTTGTTATTGCTTTTACGATATACTCTCTAATAATTGCTCATAAAATAGAAATTCCGCATTTTCATAAATATTAATAAAAGTTCAACAGTAGTTGCGTATAAAAATTTCAACTTTACGTATACTATGAATGGGTTTATTCTTAAACCTAGGCATTCATTCTTTGCCCCTTTATTGGGGCTTTTTTAATATATACAAATAATACTAATAATATAAATTTAATCTATATATAAGTGTATGTAATTCTATGAAGAAAATTTTTCACTATAATAAGAATATCGTTATCTTTATGTTAAAAGATAATGTTGACTCCGAAGCCACTCGTGCCAGCAAATTAATATTCTATGTTATCTTTATATAATTTGTACAATCTTTAAACAAGCAATACAGCATATTTACACATTTCTCAATACACAAATCTATGTCCTTAATTTCATCATCAAATTTAATTCTATGGCATACATCATCTGTAATAAAAAGTGAATAATGATAAAATATTTTTTCGTCTTCTTTACTTTTAAAAGGTAAAGACAAAGCTTTGAAAATTTCTTTAATTTTATCTTTTCTCTGCTCATCATATTCTTTTCTCAAAGCAGCTACATCTTTATCTAATAGTGTTAATGCTTCCATTTCATCATGAAAAGTTTTAGAAAAGTCATGATAATCTAACATCATCTTTATAAATACTTTAAATAGTTGTTTTACTACTTTAGCATTATCAAATTCCTTATCAGCATTTTCTAACCAATAATCATGACTTGGATAATCAAATCTTTGGTTAATCCTCCCAATTACCTTAAGATAAATTTCCTTCTTATCTTCAAAATAGGCATATACAGAACCTGTTGCTACATTGGCTTCATTAGATATATCTGCTGTTGTAGTATTATAATAACCTTTTTCATTGAATAATTTGTAAGCCGCTTCTAAAATTCTATCGTATTTTTCTAATGCTCTTTTTTGTGTTGGTATTCTTGTCTTTCTTTCCATCTTTATCACCTATATAAATAATAAAAGATAAAAAAATAAAAGTCAATAAAATATGAAATTCATTTCATGTATTGACTTTTAATTTTTTCCAGCGTATTATATGAATATGAACTTTGTTTCATATTTTATAATATAATTTTTTGGAGGATATCATGAATAAAAAACAAAAAGTATTAGCATTTATTTCACTGGCAATAGCTTGCTTCTTAACAGTATTAGATTCAACCATAGTTAATGTATCTTTACCTTCTATGGCTGATTATTTCAACACAGATATAACAGGAATATCATGGGTAAGTACCGCGTACTTAATTCCATTCTCAGCTCTTTTAATAAACTTTTCTAAAATTGCAGATATTTTTGGAAGAAAGAAACTATTTATAATTGGTCTTATAGTATTTGGTACTTCATCAATACTTTGCGGGCTTTCCACTTCCCTTTCCATGATTATAATTTTTAGAATCATGCAAGGGATAGGCGCTGCAATTCTTGCTCCATTAGCCATTCCTTTAGGTATCGAACTATTTGGTAAAGATGCCATGTCAAAACTTGCTATTGCAATTGGTATGATAATTTCTATAGCTGCTGCTTCTGGTCCTGTTGTTGGCGGAGTCTTAAATGAAGCCTTTGGCTTTAAAGCAATATTCTATGTAAATGTTCCTTTTATAATCGTCTCTTTAATCTTTGGGGCTCAATGTCTTACAGAATGTTATGATAGAACAATTGAAAAGCGAATAGATTTTATTGGCTCTATATTATTAGCTTACGGAATCGGAGCACTAACCTTTTTCCTTGTTAAAGGAAGCACTTATGGCTGGGGTAGTACAAAAATAGTTACTTTAATAATAACATCAGCAATTTCAATTATTGCTTTCTTAATATATGAACTAAGATCAAAGAATCCAATGATAGAATTTAAATTATTCAAAATAAGAAGCTTTACTTCTTCAATAATAATAGTTGGAGTAATATTCTTTGCTTATATGCCTATATCTTATTTAATGAATTTCTATCTAGAAAACCAATTAGGTTATTCTGTTTTAAAATCTGGGCTTATTTTAGGTATAGTAAGTGGTGTTTCATTTCTCACCTCTCCAATCTTTGGAATTATATCTAAGAGGTATGGTGCTAGAATTATTTCATTATTATCCATAATTTTTGTATCTTTAGGTGATCTTATGCTTGTATTTATGAATAATTCAAACAATATGGAGATAATTTATGGCGCATTCATTGTAGTAGGACTTGGTGTTGCTTCAACCTCTCCATTATATAAAAGTGCATTTGACGAGATTTCAAAAGATAAGAATGGTCTGGCTTCAGGAATACTGAACAGCTTTAGGCAACTAACTGCCTGTTTAGCTATAGCCTTAGTTTCAACATTAAGCAGCTATTACACTACTCAAGCTATAGATAATTCCAAAAACAGAATAATAGAACTTGTTAATAACAATACAGTTCTTGAGGATCAAGTGAAATCTACGATAATTGATAAAATACAAACTGCAGACACCAGCAAAAATACTTCCTTTTCGAAAGATATGGTTGATAAATTAATTAAAGACAAAGAGGATACTGTGTTAGCTTCTGTTCCTGATAAAACGAAGCCAGCTATAGAAGAAAACTTTAATACTCAAACAAAAGAAATCCATAAGGTCTTAGATAACATGACTGTCATAAAAAATGATGAAAGTAATAAAGTTTATAATAAGTGCTTCCTACTCACAGCAATTATCGCAATTTTAGGATTAGCGGCAGTACCTTTTAATAAAATGAAAGAAACTGAACTTGGAAAAACCAAACCAGAATTTGTAGTATGAATATTTCAAAATAACCATTGAAATGACATTAATATTTTCAGTAAAGTAACTCTTATCATATTATAATATAGAAGTTTTATTTTTCAATATAATATTTATTTTTCAGCATTCTGTTGATAATTATACTGCTTAATTCTAATTACAGTAAATAAGCCCAAGACAGTTCGATATGCCTTGGGCTTATTTTTTACCATAGCTATTGACGCTTAGATATATTACTATCTATAGTCAAGTCTTCATTCTAGCTAAAATGATATGCACTCATTTGAATTACTTTTATATAATAAATTTATTATTCACTTTTCATCTATCAACCATCAAATCGTAATAAATATAACTTTAATTTATAAATCGAAATATTTACTCCATAAATTCCGATTAAATTGTTGCTCCAAACTGTGGCGAATGAGTAACTATAAATTCCGCTCCTCCCATTCCCATAGCAAAGAAAACTAAAATAATAACTAATATTATTGCGCTAAAATCATATTGCATTTTTTCTTGATTATTTATTATATAAGCTGCGATAATCTCTATTCCAACACTTACTAAGATAAGTGGCCACATTGATACAATTAAAAGAACACTAAGGTTAGTTATAAACAATCTAAGTAAAAACATTATCCCAAATATAACTAAAGCAAGTCCCGAGGTTAGCGTTCCTACCTTACGCCCCTTAATCATCTATCTCACTCTCCATTTTTTTCCCCTTGATAAGTTTTATCCCAAGTGTAACTATTGCTACTCCTATTATTACTTTAGGAATATCTCTCATTAAATCATAAATAATAAAACGGCGTAGTTCATATGGAATATATGGTTCTAAAATACTCATTATATTTTCTATAACTAAATATACACCTAAAAATAAGCATATAACTCCTACTGTAAGTTTACGTTTCTCAAATATATCTTTGTCTAATTTTGCTAGCTTATCAATAGAAAACAAGTACTTATCCTCTAAAAGTAAAAGTTCATCGTCATTTAAACTCATTCTATTAGCACAATCAAAAAAAGAATAAAACCAAATAAGTGGTGCTATATATAATAGCGGTCCTATGTTAAGCCAAGAAGAAAGAAATATTAAAAAGAAGAATACAGACATAAAAGATACTCCTATTTTCATAAAACCCATATACATATGTCCTGCACCTGGCAACATTGAAAAAACAAAAGTCAAAAATCTACTTTTTCTCTTGATCATTATTAAAAACCTCCAGTTTAATTATTTTTTCAGAAAAGTTATTAAGATTTACATTAACCGAATCTACAATCCTAGAATCCAATGGTTTAACATGATTTGTCGCTTTATTAACCAAAGAATTTAATCCATTTGAAAAAACCAATATTAATGCCACACTAGCTGCAACTGCAACTTTAACACAATAAAAACGGAACTGAATCTTGCTTTGCCTCTTACTTTTTATTTTAATTTGTACTTTTTCTTGAAAACCTAAAGGAGCTTCTGCAAGTTCATCTTCTTTAAAACTATCAGCAAATTCACCAGCACACATTTGGCAATCACTAATATGTTCTAATATATCAATCATTTCTTCGTCGCCTAAAATATCAAATTTAAGCATTGTTAATGTTTCTTTAGTTAAATGACCTTCTTTATCAAATAATCTATTATTCACATGAACTCCTCCTTCCATAAATCCTTTAACATTTTTTTTGACCTGTAAAGTTGCGTTTCCAAGGTTTTAATATTCTGGCCCGTTTCCTTTGCCAAATGTGATAGTTTGACATCTTTGCAAAAATAGTTTGTAGCTACAGTTCTATATGGCTCTTTTAGCTTATTGCATAAACTTTGTATTCTCTCTGTAGTATTCTTTTTAACTACTGTTTCCTCCGGTGAATCTCCTCTATACTCAAGATCTTGGTACTCATCTTCTGACAAACTAACTGTTTTTCTCGCCTTACTCTTAAGATAATCCTTACACTTGTTTGCAGCAATTTTAGCAAGCCAAGCCTTAAGGTTATCACCATCAAAGCCTTCCCAATTTTGATATGCTGATAAAAATGTTTGCTGAGCCAAATCTTCAGCATCAAAATAATTTTTTGTGAAGGATAAACAAATAGTGATAATTAACCGTTCATATTGTTTTATGCAATTTGGAAATTGTTCTTTTTCAATATCTATCACCACCTTAATTAATCCTTACATTAAATATAACGATCAATAAATAAAAAACACTTCAACTTTTTTTAAAATTATAAAAAATTTATTAATTTAAATTAAATAACTTTGCTTTCTCACTATAAAATGTCTTATTCTTATAAAACATTTTATAAGAATAAGACTCTTAAAATGAATAATTTTTTTAATACAGGACAACCTAATTACATGTGTATTTCAAATAATTTACTAACTATGGAGGACAACAATGAAGCTTTTTAAAAATGCACTATCTCTTATAATAATTTCAATATTACTCTTGCATAACATTGAAATCTCTGCATACGCTAGCCCAAATGCTAATTCTCAAAATCAAGTTAAAATTGCAGTATTCCTAAGCAATTTTAATTCACCTTTTATTTCAAGTTTAAAAAAAGATTTAGAGGCAGTTGAAAAAGAAAATAAAAATAGAGTCCTGTTTACATTCTTTGATTCAAAAGGTAATGAAACTATTCAAAATCAAAATATTGATGAGTCATTTAATCAGAACTTTAATCTGTTTGTGGTAGACTTGGTTAACTCTAGCACAAATTTTTCGCAAAATGCCCTTAGCAAAATATTCAATCATAATATTCCGCTGATTGTAACACTAATTCCAAGTGACCCCATAATAAATTATATTAGAACTTATAATCGAGCTGTCATAATTGGTGCAGACGATGCCCAATCTGGTTCTATTCAAGGAAAAATTCTTACTGACACATGGAATTCTAATAAAGAAATCTTAGATAGAAATAAAGATAATGTAATGCAGTATATTATGTTAAAAGGACCCATTGGCGATCCGTCAACACCTTTAAGAAGTAAGTATTGTATTCAAACAATTAATGATGAGGGTATAAAAACAGAAGAACTTCTATCGTCTACATGCAATTGGAATAAAGATTGTGCAAGAGACGACATACAATCTTCCCTCCTAAATCTATATAGTAGGATTGAGGTTATAATTTCTAATAATGATGCTATGGCTATTGGTGCTATTGAAGCACTTCAAAAATATGGTTTTAACAAAGGCGGCAATTCAAGATGCATTCCAGTTGTTGGTGTAGATGCAATACCAGAATCTAGGAAACTAATAGATCAAGGCTTTATGACAGGTACAGTTATTCAAAATACTCGTGCTTATGCAGATGCCATACACTCTGTAGGATTGAATTTAATTTCTGGTGCTCAACCACTTAGTCATACAAACTATGAATTTGATGGAACTGGTCCTATAATCAAATTGCCTTTTCATGAATATATAAAAAAACAATAATTTTCTATTTTCATAAACTTTATTCTATAAATAATTCCTTATAGGTCATATAAACGTATATACTATCATAAAATTTATAATTAACATTTTAAATGCAAATAGGAGAACTTCCTCCCATTCAGGTTTAGTTCTCCTATTTGCTCATAATATGTCATCATCATCTAAATTCCTGCCTGCTTGTTTCTCCAATTGTTTTATGGCGTTTTTGCCCCCATTTTTTGCAATCTCTAATAGCTCTGAAAGGCTTGATGAAATATCTCTGCTCGCAAAAACTTCTAATAGCATTGGCATATTAACTCCAGTTATTACCTCCATATCTTCCTTTTCTAATGCAATCATACTAGCAGCATTAAATGGACTTCCCCCAAAGAGATCAACCATGACTAGAATTCCTTCTGTACAATTTAATTCTTGTATAAGTTTATTGTATTTCTCTAATAAATTCTCAATTCCCTCTCCTGGCTTAAATGTAATACATCCAATATTCTTTTGTTCTCCATAGATCATTTCTGCAGATTTAACTAACTCTTTAGATAAATCTCCATGAGTTCCTACAATTATTCCTATCATTAAAATTACCCCTTTTAAAGTTTTTTCGGTTAGGCTTTCTATATTAATGATATAATATGACATTATGTTGTCAAGTTATATATTATATATTTATATGTGAGGTGATATTATGCAGATTAGCAGATTGTTTCAAATTATATATATTCTACTCAAAAAAAAATCAATAACAGCAAGGGAACTATCAGATCATTTTGAAGTATCTGTCAGAACAATTTATAGAGATATCGACGCTCTATGCCAGGCTGGAATTCCTATATATTCAAGTCAAGGTAAAGGAGGCGGTATTTCATTAGTAGATAAATTCATTTTTGATAAATCACTATTTTCTGAAGTAGAACAGGATAAAATTCTACTTGCTCTACAGAGTCTTTCCGCTGTAGGATACGATGATATTAATGATGTATTATCAAAATTAAGCAATCTTTTTCAGAAAAGTGATATTAATTGGATTGAAGTTGATTTCTCAAACTGGGGTAGTGAGAAAAAACAAAAAAAGATCTTTAATCTAATAAAAGAATCAATACTAAAGCAAAAAGTAATTAATTTCTCATATTTTAGTGCTGACGGTATGAAAAGTAATAGATATGTTGAACCTTTTAAATTGTTATTCAAAGATAAATCTTGGTATCTACACGGATATTGTCTTCAAAGAACAGCGTTTAGAACCTTTAAGATAACTCGTATGAGTGATATTAATATTACAGATGAAAGTTGTATACATCAAGATTTACAAGATCTTATTAATGATTCACCATCAGAAAAATTCAGTGAACTAATTCATCTTAAGCTAAAAGTATCATCAGAAGGTGCCTATAGAGTATATGATGATTTTGATGAAGAAAATATAACTATGAATAAAGATGGCTCTTACTCTATAGACATTTCGATGCCTGAAGGTGAATGGATTTATAATTATCTTCTTTCTTTCGGGGCAATGTTGGAAATTATAGAGCCTATAGATATCCGAAACGAAATTATTAACCGTTTAGGCAACATGATAAATAAATATACTTCCAAAACTTGACATAATGTAGTCAAGTTTAGTTTATTAAAATAATAATAAATAAAATTTAACTGTATAAGGATTACGTCATTAAAATATTTTATTATATTTTAAATTCAAATTATAATAAAATATCAAGTTTTTGATACAGTAGTCACAAGGAGATTATGAAATACTTATGAGTGAACCATTAAAAAATATTTATACGTTAGAATTTTTAAATGATTTTGCAAATAAAATACACAATGTTTATGCAGAATTTAATAAGAACGATTTTGTTGCTTCAATTTTAGCTTATCCGTGGGATGAATTACCTTTAAAGGCTCGTATTCATAGAATAGCTGAAATATTAGGTAACTACCTTCCTAATGATTTTGAAAATGCACTAAATATCTTATTCTCTATTAATGAAAGCTGTGTGGGATTCCCATATCTATTCTTTCCTGATTTTGTTGCTACATATGGACGACACGGGGAATATTTTGAGCTTTCCATGAATGCTTTAGAACGCTTCACTCAACAATCATCGTCAGAGTTTGCGATTCGACCCTTTTTATTGAGTGACTCTAACAGTGTAATGAAATATATGATGAAATGGTCATTATCTCCCAATGAGCATATACGGCGTCTTTCAAGTGAAGGTTGTCGGCCACGTCTTCCTTGGGGAATAGCTCTTCCGATGTTTAAAGCCGATCCATTACCTGTTTTTAAAGTGTTAGAAAATTTGAAAGAAGACGACTCTCTTTATGTACGCAAGAGTGTTGCTAACAACCTTAATGACATTTCAAAAGATAACCCTGACGCTGTTTTAGCGATAGCGGAAAATTGGATATGTCATAATCAAAATACTGATTGGATTTTAAGACACGGCTGTCGCACTCTTATTAAAAGAGCTAATCCCAATGCAATGTCACTCTTTGGTTACACTAGCTCTTCAGCTGAAAATCCCATATTTAGAAATGCCTCAATCTCTGCTCAACCTAACCACCTTAAAATTGGAGGCAGTTGTGAGTTGAATTATTCACTGGATATAGACTGGGGTTCCCCAGTACATATCCGCTTGGAATATGGCATTGATTTTATAAAATCAAATGGTAAACCATCACGTAAATTATTTTTTTTATCTGACAAAACATTGTTACCTAATGCACATTTACAAGGTACGCGTATACATAGCTTTGCAGATCTTACTGTCCGAAAGCATCATCCTGGCATTCATAAAATTGTCCTTATGGTTAACGGCATAGAAGCTGCGCAGACTACATTAAATATTTTTGGAGGCAAATATGATTATAAATAATCTACTATTGAAATTAAAAAACAGGGGTATCAATAATATTAAACAAACAATGTAATTGCATTATCGGAATATATATTGCATTCAAATACTATTCATATTACATGAATATTTCTACGAAAATTTCATATAATATAGATGTTTTCATGATTTAAACTATCCACTTTTAGCCCCATTATTGGGGCTTTTTTATTTATACAGAAAATTATTTTTAACTTATAGATATCATTAAATTAAGTATAAACTTTTTCTTAAAACGTATAATACATTTATAAGTACACAGGACTGGAGGATTTAAATGAAAATATTAAAAAAGATATTAGCTATAACTGCAATTACTATAATATTTAGCGCTGTGCTTAGAAGCAACTTTTTCAATAATACGGCCGTTGCAGAAAATTCTAAACAAATGTCTACCATTAGAGTTGGCCTGTTTTCGGCAGATCTTAATGATGATTATCTTATATTTCTCCGTAAAAATTTTGAAGATATACAAAATCAACATCCAAACGAAGTCATCTTCACATTTTATGACGCGAAATTCAATCAATCAACTCAAAATGCAGAACTTGATACTAAACTTAATGAAGGAGTCGATCTAATATTATTAGATATGGTTAATGTTAATGATATAGGAGACTTAATTAATAAAATATCAAAATATGAAATTCCAGTAATAGTTTTTAATAGAGAACCACTTACAATGGACGCTATAAAATCATATAAGAAGGCTCTATATGTAGGTACTGATTCAAAACAAGCTGGCGCTTTACAAGGTAAAATTATTACCGATTCTTGGAACAAGCATAAGGATTTAATTGATAAAAATAAAGATAACGTATTACAATACATAATGCTTATTGGCGAAAGACTTAATAAAACATCTATCGATAGATCAGCATATTCTACTTCAACTATTCAGCAAGCTGGAATCAAAACAGAAGAACTTGCGTCGCCTGTTTTGAATTGGGATAGAGAAACAGCACAAAATACTGTAGATGCATTATTTTTGAGGTTTGGAAGTAAGGTGGAAGCAATAATTTCAAATGATGATTCTATGGCAATTGGTGCAACTAAAGCATTACAAAAATATGGCTATAATACTGGAAATAAATCCAAGGTAATTCCTATTGTTGGAGTGGATGGCGTTCCTGAAGCCAAAGAATTAATTTCAAAAGGCTTCATGTTAGGTTCTCCTGTTCAAGATACTAGTATTATGGCTAATGCTATTTATACCATAGGTTCTAATTTAGCTCATGGAATAAATCCTACTGAAGGAACACCATACAAATTAGATGAATCTGGAGCTGCTGTTCGTATACCATACGAAGAATATACCGGCCCAATGTTTCAATAAAAAATTAAATATTTAAATAGAATTACATTGAATTGTAAGCAAATGTTAAATAATACTTCAATATAATCTTTAAGTAAAAAGGCTATCTGTTAACAAATAGCCTTTTTACTATGCAAAATTTCTTGCAGATTTATAAACTTAACATTGTTTAATAAAATTACATATTTACTATAATGTTATCTGCTTAATTTAATAATGTTTCTAAACATTCACTTCTTTATCATATTACCTGCTATTTTTAATTCAATAGAGAATTCATATCAATTCATTTTATTAACTAATAATAATTATTGACTAATATGATTGTTATGTATATAATAGTCTTAACGATAAGACTCTCATTTTTTCTAATTATGTTAGATAAATTTTAAACAATTTGATGGTTTCAATCTTAAAATATACATAAATAATAATTTTAAGATTCTTAGTCATTAAAAAGACATTTCAGAAATAAATTTAAAGAGTACAAGATTGTTGCAATGACAATTGAACTTGGTTATTTAGAGACAAGTAAAACTTTATATCCAAGATCTTGCAGAAAAATTACGAAGAAATAGTTAAAGATTTATAATTAAATTTAGGAGGTAATAAAATGACTGAATTAAAACAAGTTTATAAATGTGAAGTTTGTGGTAATATTGTGGAGGTTGTTCATAATGCTGGAGGTACACTAGTATGTTGTAATCAGCCAATGAAGCTTAAAGCTGAAAATACTACTGATGGAGCAACAGAAAAGCACGTTCCTGTAATTGAAAAAGTTGAAGGTGGAGTTTTAGTAAAGGTAGGCTCTGTAGAACATCCTATGCTTGATAATCACTATATAGAATGGATTGAAATTCATACTGAAAGTAACGTATATAAAAAATTCTTAAAACCTGGTGAAAAGCCTGAGGCTTTCTTTAAGGTAGATGAACCTGTCCTTTTTGCTAGAGAATATTGCAACTTACATGGTTTGTGGGCTGAAAAAAATTCTTAATAAAAAACTTTTTATTTAAATGAATAAAAGTCTGTACTCATTTGATTATTCCTTACATATATTAATCAAATTGTACAGGCTTACTGTTTTGCTTGAAAAACTGTCATTTGGATATTAGCACCTAAAACCTTCTAAGAAAATAATAATATACTTTCATATAATACAAATACGAAGCAGATACATTCGTTATTTTTTTATATTTTTAGTTAATACATAAAAACAGTGTAAACTTCAAATTATTGAAATTCACACTGTTTTTTAAAGCTTGTCTTTATTTAGGAGGCATTATTGTTGCTATGCCTTTAAGCACTTCAACACCATCTTGATTTGTACATGTAGTACTTAATTTTATTCTATTTTTATCTTCAATTCTTTCTATTACTTCCACTTCAGCCTTAATTGTATCTCCTATTTTTACTGGCGCCGTAAATTTTAATTCTTGTCCAAGATAAATTGAACCTGGCCCTGGCAATTGCATTCCTAATACTGCAGATACTAAACCAGCAGTTAACATTCCATGAGCGATTCTACCTTGAAACATTGTTTTTTCTGATTCAACTTGATTTATATGTGCTGGATTTAAATCTCCTGTTATTCCAGCATATAAATATACATCAGTTTCTGTAATAGTCTTTTGAAAAGATGCCTTATCTCCAATCTTTAATTCCTTTATAGTTAATCCTTTCACTAGTAATCCCCCTTCTTTGCTATATAATTTTCAGAATATTATTTGTAAGTATTTTTAATTCTAATTAAACAAAATGTATTATGCTTTGTAATGCTATCAATGCAAATACAGTTCCTGTCTTTATACAAGTGATTACAAATATATCTTTATATGATTGTTTATGAGTTAATCCTGCAATTCCAAGTAATGTTATAACTGCACCATTATGAGGTAATGTATCCATACCACCTGAAGCCATAGCAGCAACACGGTGAAGTAATTGTGGATCTATTCCAACACTATTTGCCCAAGTTAAATATTGTTTTCCAAAAGTGTCAAGTGCTATACTCATTCCTCCTGAAGCAGAACCTGTAACTCCTGAAAGAACATTTACTGTAACTGCCTCTGAAAGTAATGGGCTTCCATCTGGGTTAATATTAGTTAAAGCATGAGCTATAGATTGAAATCCTGGTAAAGTTTTGATAACATTACCGAATCCTACTTCTGATGCTGTGTTCATAACTGCTAAAAGTGATCCAATTGCACCAGCATTGATTGCTGCAGCAAAGTTTCCTTTCATACGTTTTGGGTTAATTGATACTGCAAGAGTAATACCAATTACAAGTGCAATCATAAGAGCCCAGTTATTCATTGAACCTACAACACCAGCTTCCGGTATGTTGTATGGAGCTTTAGTTACCCAAGAAACGATATCCCATTTAGGAAATACAACTTTTTGAAGAACTAGAGTCACTATAAGTACCGATGCTAATGGTAATGCTGATATAAATGGATTCGGCAAGCTGCTGTCTTCAACAATTACAGGCTCTTGCTTATGGTTTGTTCCATATCCTTCTCCTTTTGCCTGAGCTTTGCGTTTGCACCATTCTAAGTAAGATACACCACAAACTAAAACCATAATTGCACCTAGAGTTCCAAATATAGGAGCTGCATATAAATCTGTGTTAAAGAATTTCATTGGTATAGAGTTTTGAATTTGAGGTGTTCCTGGAAGCGCATCCATTGTGAATGTGAAAGCACCAACAGCAATAGTTGCAGGGACAAGTCTCTTTGGTATATCTGCTTCTTTAAATATAGAAGCTGCAAATGGATAAACAGCAAATGCTACAACGAAAAGACTTACTCCACCATAAGTTAGTATAGCTGCTGCTAATATTACAGATAGCATAGCTCGTTTTTTTCCTAATTTATCTACTATAAATTTTGCTATTGATTTTGCTGCACCAGATTGCTCCATAACCTTACCAAATACTGCACCTAGTAAGAAGAATGGAAAGTAAACTTTTACATAGTTACCCAAGTTAGGTAAGAATATTTCCGTATAAGTTGGCATAATCGCCATTCCTGAAAATATAGCTGCCATAATCGCAAATATAGGTGCGAAAACAATAACTGAGAACCCCTTATAGGCCATAAACATTAAAAGTGCTAAGCTTAATAAAATTCCTATAACTGCCATATACAAAACCTCCGTTATTTTATTATTTTTATTTTCAAATATTTTATCCGTATCCTATTCACTTATATTAGTTGTTACTTCAACTTCATAGGCTTATCTTTAAAAATTCTTTCATCCATTATTTTCAATTCCTTTGATATTATTGGCTTAAAGTCCATTTGATCAATAATATCCTTTTGTAAGTCTACTCCTGGAGCTATTTCTTCTAATGTAACTCCATCTTTTGTTAATCTGAAAACTGCTCTTTCAGTTATATATAATACCGGTTGATTCACATCTCTAGCGTAATCTCCACTGAATGTGATTTGTTCAACATTCTTAATAAACTTCTTTGACCTTCCCTCATTTTCGATTACTAGCCTACCATCAGCAACATTAATTTTAAGTCCTCCGGCTGTAAATGTGCCACAGAATATAACCTTTTTTGAATTTTGAGTTATATTTATAAATCCTCCACATCCAGCTATCTTAGGACCAAATTTACTTACATTTATATTGCCTTTTTCATCGCATTGAGCTAGTCCTAAAAATGCTACATCTAAGCCACCGCCATCATAAAAATCAAATTGAGATGACTGATCTATAATGCTATCTGGATTTATAGCTGCACCAAAACTTAAACCTCCTGCTGGGATTCCACCAATCGGGCCTGATTCAATAGTTAATCTCATTGTATCTCCTATTCCTTCTTCATTGGCAACCATTGAAATCCCCTCTGGCATACCTATGCCAAGATTAGTTACTGCATTTGGTATGAGTTCCATTGCACAACGCCTTGCTATTATTTTTCTCTCATCCATTGAAAGACATTTGATAGAATCTGCCGGCATTCTTATTTCTCCACTATAAGCAGGATTAAATACTTCAGCAAATGTCTGCATATGGTCTTCACTATTAGCTACAACTATAGAATCTACAAGTATTCCAGGGATTTTTACAAGCTTTGGATCTAAAGTTCCCTTAGAGACTATTTTCTCAACCTGAAGAATTACTTTTCCACCAGAATTTTTTGCTGCCTGTGCCATAGATAAACCATCCAGTGTTGCTGCTTCCTTTTGAAGAGTTGCATTTCCATCTTCATCTGCATATGTTGCTCTTAATACAGCTACATCTATAGGAAAAGCTTTGTAGTAGAGATATTCTTTATTATCAATTTCAATAACCTTTACAATATCCTCTGTTGTACATTCATTTAATTTTCCTCCCTCAACTCTTGGATCTACGAAAGTCTTTAAACCAACATGAGTAATTGTACCTGGTTTACCTGCCGCAATATCTCTATAAAGACTAGATATTACTCCTTGTGGAAGATTGTAAGCCTTTATTTTGTTTTCAATTGCGAGTTTTTGGATCTTAGGAGCTAATCCCCAATGACCACCTATTACCTTTGAAAGAAGGCCTTCTTGTCCTAAATGATTCAAACCTTTTTCTTTACCATCTCCTTGTCCCGCTGCATAAACAAGAGTTAAATTATTAGGGGCACCTTGTTCTAAGTATATTTCCTTAAGCTTCTTAGAAACCCCTTCTGCATGCCCAGCACCTATAAATCCACCAAATGCAACTGTGTCTCCACTTTTGATTAAGGCGATTGCTTGTTCTACCGACATTATCTTGTTCATCTTTACTCCTCCTTTTCACACTTTTATATACTCCATAAAGCAAGAGTGTAATATTTTATTTATAATTCCTTTTACACTTATTTATATAAGCAATATCCATGCCAAGATTTCGAGCATGTATTCAACGTAAAATTGCGCTTTTCTATAAGTAATTTCACAAAAAATTCTTAATCATAGAAAGTTTTTGTACGTTATTTCGTACAATTTCTTAAGTAAACATTTACATAGTGTATGATTTTCCGTACAATTATTTTGCATAAAAAAAGTAGTTGTTCGTGAGAACGAACAACTATGTTTGTATTTTATATTTTTCTATTTTCTCATATAAACTAGTACGCCCTATATCAAGAATTTTTGCTGCCTTAGTTTTATTACCATCCGCAGCCCTAAGGGCAAGAATAATAGCATTTTTTTCACTTTCAGCAAGAATATCTTGAAGCTTCTTAGGAACCATTGAAACCTTTTTTCCTGTGATCTCTTTCGGTAAATCTTTTACTTGAATAATCTCACTGTTCTCCATAATGTTTATAGCCCGCTCTAATATATTTTCTAATTCTCTTACATTACCCTTCCATTCATAAATTTTAAGATATTGTTCAGCCTCCTTAGAGATTCCTTTAACCTTCTTATCTAAATCAACTGAAAGCTTTTTTATTAAATGATTAGAAATAAGTATTATATCGTTTCCCCTTTCTCTTAAAGGTGGAATTTCAATTGTCACGACATTAAGTCTATAATATAAATCTTCACGAAACTTACCTTCTTCAACTAATCTTTCAAGATTCCTATTTGTTGCAGCAATTATTCTAATATTAATCTTTTTACTAGCTACGCCACCAACTTTTTCAACTTCTCTTTCTTGAATAACTCTTAATAGCTTTACCTGCATATGGAGAGGCATATCTCCAATCTCATCTAGAAATATAGTACCTTCATTTGCAATCTCGAATTTTCCTATCTTACCTTCTTTTTTGGCACCTGTAAAAGCTCCTGCTTCATAGCCAAATAATTCTGATTCAAGTAAATCACTTGGAATTGCTGCACAATTAACCTTAACAAATGGCCCTTCATGTCTATTACTTTCTGAATGTATTGCATGTGCAAAGATTTCTTTACCTGTACCGCTTTCCCCTAAAATGAGAACATTTGAATTTGTATGAGCAGCTTTTTCAACTATAGCTTTAGCCATAACAATAGGTTCACTATCACCTATAATATTTTCAAGAGAATAATTTGCTTTATTGAATTCTCTAAGCTTTGATTTATAAGTAGCTAATTCCTTTTCTATAACGCTTATTCGTTTATAAAGGCTATTTAATTCTTTTACATTTCTAAATAAGACCTTCCCCACTACCCCAATAATTTCTCCATTTTTTACTATTGGTATTCTTGACGCTATCATATAGCTTCCTTTTATCTTATGAAGTTGCGCTACTTCTTCTTTTCCAGTTTCTAATACTATTGGCATTCTAGTATTTTCTATCACTTCATTTACATGCCTGCCGATAGCATCCTCTCTCTTAATCCCTAAAAATTCTGTATAGGCATTACTGATCATAGTAACTATCCCCTGCTTATCAATGATAATCATTCCATCATAAGCAGTTTCAATCACAGTATTTAGTATTTCTTTGCTATCTCTCTCTTCCTCAAGCTTATGAATTAACTGATTATAATTTGTCACATTACTAAAAATCAGCATCGATCTCTGGGTATCAGTATTTTCTCCAAAAGGTATAATACTCAAGATCAAATTCAATTCATTAACTACTATTGGCCTTTTAATTTCCTCTTTTTTAGTTGACAGAAAGTATTCTATATCTGGCTCTGGCATTATTTCGTTAATATTCTTGCCTAAACCACCTTTACTATCTATGTCAAAAAGAATACTAGCTGCTTCATTAATAAAAAGTATTTTATCGTTACTATCAACTGCAATTATTGCATTAAACATATTATCTAATATTACTTCAAGCTTACTAATATAATTTTTGAATAATGGTTTGTTGCTCATGTAACACCTTCTCTCTTAAATCTTATTTTTAAGTATTTTACTAAAGATTCCAAGTAAATACAAGGGATAAAGTAACTGTTTTGGAACATGGTATTCAGCTTTATATTCCCATTTATAAGCCTTCCACATATACTTTTATTAAATACAAATAAAACTTTTAAAAATATAGATATTAGCCTTTAAAACTATATTTATGTGTTAACTTAAAGTTTTATCAACTTTTTTAATATGCTCATCTAACGAATCTAAATTAAAAGCATTGTTATTTAGGATATATTTCATAGTGTGAATCCAGGCCATAATTGATTTATCTACACACATATTCCAATAATAAATCTATCTTAAAACTCTAGCGAGCCAAGTAGTCAATTAGTCCTAAATAATTGCAATATATATGTACTTAAATTAAATATAAATATTTTATAAACATTTAGAAGGGACTGATAGAAATAAAAAGAATAACTTCATCTTATTATTCATCTAATACAGCTAAATATAGAATAGTAGGATATATACACGGTGCCACTACCAATGTAAATCCTAACAAATTAACTCATATTAATTACGCTTTTGGAAGTATTATAAACAGTTCAATTTTCATTCCTGATGATCAAAATTTAATGAATTTGGTATCATTAAAATCTCAAAATCCCAAATTAATGGTCATTCTTTCAATAGGTGGTTGGGGAGCTGAAGGCTTTTCCGATGCAGCCTATTTAGAATCCTCACGGAATAGTTTTGCAAATAGCTGTCTGGATATCGTAAATAACTATGGTATAGATGGAATAGACCTTGATTGGGAATATCCTGTTAGCGACTCTTGTAACCTAATTAAATGTACTCCTAAAGATAAAGAAAATTTCACGCTTTTACTTAAATCTATACGTAACAAAATTGGAACGAATAAAATACTCAGTATTGCAGCTGGAGCAGATAAATTTTACATTAATAATGTTGAAATTAATGAAATAGTAAATATCTGCGATTATATAAATTTAATGACTTATGACTTTGGTTATAATGCTCATAATGCAAATCTTTATCCAACTTCTTCCCCCTATGGATCAGGTTTTAGCTGTGATGAATCAGTAAACATATTTTTGCAGGCAGGTGTTCCGGCTATGAAAATTAATTTAGGTATTCCTTTTTATGGGTATCATGGTCATGAATATCTTTCATATGGAAATCTACTTGAAAATTATATAAATAAAAATGGTTGGACTAGATACTGGGATTATGAAGCAAAAGCCGCTTATTTAAAAAATGATGATTCATTTATTACTTATGAGGATGAAGAATCAATTGAGTATAAAATTAAGTATATAAAATCAAAAGGTCTTGGCGGCGCAATGTTCTGGGAATATAATCAAGATTACAATGGTATTCTTCTAAATAAATTATGGACAGGTTTAAACGAATAATATTATATTCATAAAAAAATAAAAATAGGATGTAACATAATTCATCCTATTCTTATAAATATATATCTTTTAAAATACCATTTTATTGAATTTAATTTTTGAAATACTAATTTATTAAATTTAGTTTTTAATCTTTTTTAAAATACAAAATTACGAATCTTTCGCTCATGAACTTAAAACTACTAAAACATAAATTATCTTAAAATAATGTTTTTAAGCAATTAGAAATCAAAATTATCCGGATCAGGTCCTACCCTAAAATCTTCATTTAATGAATTTATTTTCTCTACTTCTTCGTCAGTCAAATCAAAATCGAATATTTGTGAATTTTCTATTATTCTGCTTTCATTTATAGACTTAGGAATAGTCACAACATCATTTTGAATATCCCAACGTAATATTACTTGTGCAACAGATTTATTATGGCTTTTAGCAATCTCTTTTAATACTTCATTATCAAATAACTTGCCAACCATAAGTGGTGACCATGCTTCAACTTGAATATTATTTTGTTTACAAAACTCTCTCACCTTCATTTGTGTTAAGCGAGGATGAAATTCTATTTGATTTACCATCGGGTTAATTTCTGAATCCTTCATTAAATCCTCAAGATGGCTTACTTGAAAATTACTTACTCCTATAGACTTCACTTTTCCTTGTTTATATAAGTATTCTAAAGCTCTCCAAGCATCCTTATACTTTCCTGCTACAGGCCAATGTATAAGATATAAATCTAAGTAATCAAGTCCAAGCCTATTTAAACTTTCATCATAAGCCTTTATTGCAGACTCATATCCTAAATCAGCATTCCAAACCTTAGATGTTATAAATAACTCTTCTCTGGAAATACCAGCTTCTTTTATCCCTTCTGCAATTCCTTTCCCCATACTCACTTCATTGCCATAAACAGCTGCACCATCAATACTTCTATAACCATGCTTTATTGCAGCCTTTACTGCATTAGCTAGTTCTGGAGTATCTTCTGCTCTAAAAACACCAAGACCTAATAATGGCATTTTTACGCCATTACTTAAAGTTACTGTTTTATCAAACTTACTTATCATACTCTCTTTCTCCTTATAAATTATTAATTTAGTCATTATCCTCTTAAACTCTATCTTATGAAGTTAGTAAATACTTTCTCTTCAGCTTCACTTTCTTCTACATTAGCTTTCCCAGAATCAGCAAGTTTTAATAACCATGCCATGTTCTTTCCTAAAACCCTCATTATCTGCATTCCTTCCTCATCCTGCACTGCTTCTCCTGGTGCTGTACCATGAACTACGTTCCAATAATTTGATGTTGGCATTAACATCTCAGAATAATTAAGATAATTATTTAACTGAGTAAATGTTGGAACTCCACCAGACCTTCTAACTGCAACAACACTTGCACCTACTTTGTGTCTAAGCATACCATTATTTACAGATGTAACATAAAACGCACGATCTAAAAATGATTTCATAGTTCCTGCTATAGCAGAATAATGCACTGGAGAGCCTAGAATGATTCCATCAGCTTCTTTCATCTTTTGAATCCAATCGTTGACTTCATCATTCTGCATAACACACTTTTCGTTCATATTTCTGGCACATCCGCCACAAGCCATACATCCACGTATAACCTTATTTCCAACATGAACTATTTCTACATCTATATTCTCTTTCTTTAATTCTTCTGCTACAGCTTTTATTGCCTCGTAAGTATTTCCATTCTTTTTAGGACTTCCATTAAAAGCAACTACTTTCATAATACATACCTCCATAATATTAAAATCATGATGTGATTATATAACTCAGTAATGTAAGTAACAAGTACGCACTTTTTAGTTAGACAACTTACTTTTTGGTAAGAATTATTGAATAACCTATATGTAAGGCCATAATAAATTTTTCCTAAAATAATAATATCCTAATTATAATTCGCAATATATAACTTATTCTAATAGTCATGGTAAAATAACCATTGTCCTATACAATCTTCCAAATCATTACTAACATATATTTTTCATTTTAGTTAATTGATTTGATATTATCAGACAGGTTGTTTATACTAATATCTAGTAACATTTATTAAATATTAAAAAACGAAAGCGGGTAACTAAATGGTAAATTATAACGGAAGAAGTTATGTGTGCTTATTAGATTTTGCGATGGATTTTATAAGAGGAAAATGGAAGGCAGTTTTATTATGTCATTTATATAATGAACCAAAAAGATTCCTAGAGCTTCAACGAATGACTGAAGGAATAAGCCAAAAAGTCTTAAATGAAAAACTTAAAGAATTAGAAAATGATGAACTTGTATGTAAAAAGGTTTATGCAGAAATTCCACCAAAAGTTGAATACTCCCTCACTGATAAAGGAAAAGAGCTTACTAGTATTATTAAGGAAATTGAGTCTTGGTCGGTTAAACACTACCCTGAGTTAGATAATAAATGTATTTAATTCTATTACTTTTATATAAAAAAGATAAAGAAGAACATTTTCTGTTTAGATCTGATTCTTCTTTATTCTTTAAATACATCAATCTTGCCTTTTTATTAATTACTTGAGTGCATAATTTATTCTGATGTCCCTTCTCTGTATCTTCTACTATTATACTTTTTCATATCTTGAGATATATTACTACTTTTTAGTATTATAGTATTTCTAAATATTTATTAGAGATTTTATACTACTGATCAATTATATATCATCCTAATTTAATCATATTAATGTTATTATAAAAACTCATTTAACTTATCTTAAAATCTAAGAAATATTATAACCATACTTGGTTATAATATTAGTTTTTTCTACATTTTTCTTTATTATCTCTAAATTTTTTGATTTTAATTCCGATTATTATAAATATATACGTTCTGCATAATATAATTCATTTTTGATAAGATTATTTGGTTTGCAGCAACTGGTAGTTTAAACCAAATTTCTATGAATTAAAATTGGGGAGTATGTAGACTTTTAATTGAATTAAAACTTTTTTCTCAAAAACAAATTATTTATATTCAACTTTTAATGGAGGTGAGTAAACAGAAGACTTTCACATAAAAAAATAAAGAGGGGCTGATTTAATGATTTGGTTTAAAAATTTAAAAATATCTCATAAACTTATTTCCACTTTTACTTTTGTTTCAATTTTAGTATGTATTGTTGGTTTTATTGGATTATATAATATGAATATAATTAATCACAATGCAACTTCCATGCATGATTACAACTTAGCCTCAATAAACAGCTTAACTACTTTAAAGCAAAATATTTCTGATATACGTTCAGATTTGCTAAAACTTACATATCAAAGAAATGTTAGCGAAAAAGATACAGTTAAAAAAGATATTAAGAACTTAATTGACAAGAATAGTGAACTTATAAAAATATATGAGAGCACTTTAATTTCTGAATCTGAGAAACCTACTTTTTCTAATCTTAAAGAAAACCTTAATAAATATGTTGATTTATCTAACTCAATAATAAAATTTGTAGATGAGAATAACTTTAGTGAAGCTGATGAAAATTATTCTAAAGTTACCGAAACCAGAAAGAGCATATACTCTAATATGGATGAATTAATACAAAATAATGTTAACCAAGCCGATGATTCTTACAAGGAAAATAACTCAACCTTTAAAAGATCTTTATATATAACAATCTCTATAATATTTATTAGTTTACTACTAGCCGTTATTTTAGGTTTATCAATTTCATTTATGATTTCAAAACAAGTAAAAAAAGTTTTAGTTTTTTCTGAAGCTCTTGGTAATGGTGACTTGACTAAATCTATAGCTGTTGATTCTAAAGACGAGATAGGTAATCTTTCACTGGCATTAAATAAGGCAAAAGAAAATATACATGATTTAATCGTTGAAATAATGAACAGTTCAAGCGATATAAGCGCTACAAGTGAAGAACTTTCTGCCACTACTGAAGAAATTTCTTCTAAAATGGAAATTGTGAATGAATCCACAAAACATATATCTAAAGGTGTTCAAGATTTAAGCGCTACCACAGAAGAAGTAACTGCATCAACGGAAGAAATAAGTAGCGCCATAAATTCCATCGCTAAAGATGCAGAAAATTCATTAGTATCAGTAAATGAAATAAAAGAACGTGCTTCTAATATTAGAAATAAATCTTCAAAAAGTATTGAAGAAAGTAATTTAATTTATGATAAAAATCGTTCAAACATTTTAGAAGCAATTGAAAATTCTAAAATTGTATCAGAAGTTAGAATAATGGCAAATTCTATTGGGAGTATAGCAGAACAGACAAATTTATTGGCCCTAAATGCTGCTATTGAAGCCGCTAGAGCCGGTGAACATGGAAAGGGTTTTGCAGTAGTTGCTGACGAAGTTAGAAAGCTTGCTGAACAATCTTCCAATGCAGTTTATAATATTCAAACTATGGTATCACAAGTTGAAGCTTCTGTAGAAAGTTTATCAAAAAGCGGACAAGATGTTCTTGAATTTATGGCTGACAATGTTAAACCTAATTATGAACTCCTTATGAATACAGGAATTGAATATGAAAAGGATTCTGAATTTATAAGTAATATTATAGATAAATCTGCCTCTTCTTCGAAACAAATGGATGAAGTTATAATGCAGATATAAGTGGTGCAATACAAAATGTATCTTCAGTAGCTCAAGAATCTGCTTCAAATACAGAAGAAATATTAAATAGCATTACTGAAGTTACCTTTGCTCTTTCAGATGTTACAAAATCTGCTCAAAGTCAAGCTGAACTTTCACAAAAACTTAATGAAATGATTCAAAGATTTAAAATATAATACAAAATCAAAATAATTTATGAAAGTTTAAAATTATCTTTGCAAATCTCATATAAAATAGCCTGTACAAATTTTATTTGATAATATAATAAATTGTCAAATAAAATTTGCATAGGCTATTTCTTTTTTGTAATATACATGGAAGCACAGGTTCAAGGCATCTAGGCTCATACTGATGGAATCATTAGTATATCACGGGTGAATTTACTCCATATACCCAAACTAATTATCTGCTGATCGATTCATGATATGCGTTAGCAAAAGTTTTGCTAACGCTTCAGTAAATGGGTATCACAGCATAGGAATAATCAAATCTAATAGAGTTATATATCCTGCTATCATTAAAGCTGGTGTTGATAATTTTCCAGAATATATCAATTCCAAATTAGGACTAGTAGCTTAAGGTTTTCCTATTTAGTGCCAAGCCTAGTTTCATTAATTTCTATATTGTATTCTAAATCTGCATAAGCTTTTATCGAAAAACCGTCTACCTTGCCTGTATATGGACTAATAAATATCTCCACTTTTTTAGAAGAATCATTTTCATCTTGATAAAAAAGACGATGTCCATTTTCGCCTGCTACAAGTATACACTTAGGTTTTTCTATATCCCCTAGCTTATGCTGCTTAATAAAATCTTCAGCTGTATCTTTTAATTGTTCTTGAGAAATTGTTAACTTAGGTTTGGATTCATCAAGATATCCTTCACTAATCAATACATAATCTATTTCCTTTGTATTTTCATTAAAATCAAACATATAGCATTTATCTTCATTAATTCCAACCCATCCTGCTTGAACCATTCCATGCTTTAATTTTGCTACCCTATCCTTAAGTCCATTATCATTTTCTTCAACAAAATCCATTTCCTTATCATATTCTTCCTTAGATATTTCTTTCTTATCATATGAATCTTGTATATCTTTTTTTTCTAGTGGCTTTATTGCATCCAAAGTTTTTTCATTTAATATATCTGCATTAAACTTAAAATCTTCATTTTCTTCAACTGATGATATGTTAAAATACTCTTTTAAAATATCTAAAGATTTCTGCCTATAAGCTTCCTTCTCATCACCAATTACTAGGCCTGTTCCATCATCTTGTGATATTGTTGAAGTATTATCTTTAGTGTAAACAACATTTTGTTTTATAATATCTGCAAAAGCTCCTTTCATATTAATTTGATTAAATATAGCAAAAGTAGATGCTACTATTCCTACTGTTAACAATACTGCTACTATTTTTTTAGAATGCACAATAATCCCTCCATAATACATTTTTTTAATTGTGCGTAAGTACTTACCCCACTCTTTAAGTATAAAATTTGAATGTCCCAAAAGTTTATTGTAGTTGTAAAATAGTTGTAAACTTACATATACTTAACTTATAAAGTAAATTAACAATCTAGAATTCCCTATTCTTATTTATGCTGTTTGACCTTCAAACTATCTAAAACTAATTATCTAAAGTATGCACACAAGTTAAGTTCGTACTTTTTAATTCACAAGCTTATCATTTATTTTAGTAACGGAATTATTAAAAATCAAAGTAACTTCTGTTCCTATACCTAAATCACTACTTATTTTAATATCTGCATTATGAACCTCTGCTATCTTTTTACATATAGAAAGACCAATTCCTGCTCCATTATTTTTTCTACTTCTAGCTTTATCAACTACATAAAATGGCTGCCAAAGTTTATCTAAATGTTCTTTAGCTATTCCTAAACCTGAATCTACTACAGATAGGTAAGTTTTATTCTGGAAAATGTATATTTTTATATATATTTTCGAATTATTTTTAGATGCTTTTATAGCATTTTCAACTAGATTAGATAATGCCATAGTAATTAGATCCTTGTCTATATCTAGTACGCAATCCTCTCCTTCAATAATTAAGTCTATATTTTTATCTTTAAGTTTACTAGATAACAATCTTCTAACCTCGTTTATTATAGTAAATATTTTTTCAGGCATTAACTCGATTTCTTGAGTCTTTGTATAAATTAAATCCATCATTTTAAAAGCCATCTTTTCAAGCCTTTTTCCTTCTTTATATATGTAATCCGAAGCTTCAACAAATACCTCTTCGCTATATTTTGATGTTCTAATTAAATTTGCATATCCAATTATTGAAGTTAAAGGTGTCTTAAGTTCATGAGTCAGATTATTTATAAAGGTTTCCTTCTCAATATTGGATGTTTCAAGTTCGTTTATTTTTTCTTCTATTGTCTGCGCCATAAGATTAAAATTATTTGAAAGCACGCTAAATTCATCTCTTGATTTAATTTTCACCCTTTCTGAATACTGGCCAAGAGATATTTTCTGGGTCGAAGCTATTAATGTATTTATTGGTTTTGTTATTAATTTGCTTATAAAAAACATAAAAATAGCAAAAAGAGAACAGATTAAAATATCTAATTTCATAAAAAGAGCATATTGATTTATTTTTTCAGAATATATATTTGAAATATCTTTCGCATAGTGCACTTTTATTGGATAGTCATATACATTAACTAAGCTACTAGCGTACAAATACTGTTTTCCATCTACTGTCCTAATAATATAGTTGGTTTTTCCTGGCAAAAGGTCTTCTAGTTCATCCTTTTCGTTTGAAAATGGAAATTTCATGTCTGAAAATAATATATTATTCCTAGAATCTAAGATTTCTACGTCTCCATGCTGTTCTGTTCCACTATTGGCAGCCTTATTATATTCATCCATTAAAGTCCCGATTAATATATTTATATCATAGGTATTACTTGAATAGATTTTTTGCATATACATAGAATTAACACTTAATTGTGAAGACGCAAATTTTTGTTCTGCTAAGCATTTATCAACTTCTTTTTGTAGCAGATCATTATGAAGTTTTTGTATCAATATAAATCCAGCTATGTTTAAAGTGAATACAAGTAATAGTAACGAAAAAAGATATATTTTAAGCCATAACTTCATGTATTTCACTCCTCTAACCTATATCCAATTTTATATACAGTTTTTATGTTATCAGCAATATCAAGCTTTTTTCTTATTTTTTGTATATGAGTATCTATTGTTCTGGTCTCCCCCATATACTCATATCCCCAAATTTTTTCTAATAAATACTCCCTAGATAATGCCATATTTTTATTTTTCACAAGCAAAAGTATGAGCTCAAATTCCTTTAAAGTAAGATCAATTGCCTCATCTCCATTTTTTATAATCCTTTCGTCTTCATATATTTTTAGTCTTTTAAATTCTATACAGTTATTATTTTTTGAATATCTTCTTAGTACTATTTCAATTCTTGCTAGTAATTCAACTGTTTCAAATGGTTTAACAATATAATCCTCTGCACCAGATTTTAAGCCAGTTATTTTATCAGCAAGTCCATTTTTAGCAGTCAGAAATATTACTGGTATATTTAAACCTCTTATTCTCTTCATTATTTCAAAGCCATCTATACCTGGCAGCATAATATCCATGAGTATAAGATCAAAAGACTCTTGTTTAATTAAATCGAAAGCCTCCATTCCATCAAATACCTGCTTGCATTCATAACCAGCCATTCCTAAGCTTATCCGTATTAAATTAGATATAGCTTCATCATCTTCTACAATTAAAATGTTTATCTTCAATTATGTATTTCCCCCTAATAACTAACGTGATATTTTAAAGCAAATTCTTCAATTTAACCTTCATCTCCATTATATAACATAACTTCCAATGAAATTGCAAAATAGTTGTAAAATAAATTTAGACCTAACTGCATATATGAGCTCAAGATAGCTAAATTATGCTTACTTCATAATAGGCCTAAGCCCTTAAACTTTTCACAATGTTTTAAATATTTAAATAAGCTTATTTTATCCCTTAAAATTTTATGATATATTTTGGCACTAAAAAATACTTAGAGTTCGTATTTCTCTAAGTATTATCTATTTATATATATTATTCTAATACGATGCTGGCTTTATTAGATTGTACTTTTACAGTTCTTAATAGAAATCTCTTTTTGATATATTTATATTAAAGAGATTTTACATAAATGTTTTTTGAAAGCTCCTTTAGTTTTTTTATATCTAGTATATTTATCTTCTTATTTTCACACCTTACGATTCCCTGTGCTTCCAATTCTTTAAAAGTTCTATTTAAATGCCTGTAAGTAGTTCCTAAAAATTCAGCAATCTCTAAATAAGATGAATTTAAAATTATGTAACTTTCATCTATTATATGTTCCACCAAATAACTAGATAACCTATTAGCAAGTGGATACACAAAATTATATGAACTATTATTAATAGTTGCATAAAGTTTTTCACTTAAAGAATCTACTAAATGATGTAAAAACTTCGTATTATTAAAATAGTTTTCTCTTAATATATCTGATGGAATTCCTATTAAATAAGTATCTTCTACTGCATTAATATTGCAAAGTATAGGGATGTTTTTTAAAAGTTCTAAATCTCCTACAGTATTAAAATCTCTATAAAATTTTAATAGCATTGATTTACCATTTTCAAAAGGATAAAATACTTTAATTTTTCCATCAACAATTAGATAATAATATTCAAGTTTTTCTTCTGACTTCATTATATATTCTTCTTTTTCATAGAAATGAAGCTGAAAATGTTTTAGTATTGTGTCATCAAATATGCTTTTTATGTTATGCTTCTTAATATAATAATTTAAAAGTTTATTATCTAAAATTTTCTTCATAGACTCTCCTAACATGACTTATGTCATTTTCAAATTCTTATAAATATATTATTTTATTAACAGAGCATTGTAAATAAAATTTAATTTTGATTTTTACAAATTTATATTCAACTATACGGAGGACATATTATGAACTATGAAGTTATACTATTTGATGCAGACGATACTTTATTTGATTTTAAAAAATCTGAAAGGGAGGCTTTCAAAAACACTATACTCGAATTTAATATCAATTACGATGAAAATTACCATTTAAAAATATATCACGATATAAATACTGCTATATGGAAAGAGTTTGAACAAGGCTTAATTACTCAGGAAAAACTTAAGGTAGAAAGATTTAAAAGACTTGCGGATAAACTTAAAATTTCCTTTGATGAGATTGAATTTGCTAAATCATATATGCAAAATTTATCTAACTGCTCCTTTTTATTTGATGGCATCCTAGAGCTTATAGAGCATTTAAGTAAAAGCTATAAACTCTTAATAATTACTAATGGTCTCACAGCTGTACAAGAAAATAGAATCAGAAAGTCAATTATATCAAAACATTTTGAAGATGTAGTTATATCTGAGGAAATCTCTATCTCAAAACCTAATCCAAAAATATTTGAACATGCTCTAGAAAATATATATCACACTAATAAAAATACAGTACTTATGGTTGGAGATAGCTTGACCTCTGATATACAGGGTGGAATAAACTTCGGTATAGATACCTGTTGGTATAATCCAAATAAACTTGAGAATAATTCAAATATAGCACCTAAGTATGAAATATCTAACTTTGACGAACTTAAGCATTTACTAATTAATTCCTAGGATTTATTACTCTTCATTTTAAAATTTAATAGACCTTAAATTTTATGTACTTATGAAATTTAGGATTAAGCTGCCATATCACATGACACATAAGTTCTAAATATTATAATTCATTCTTTATAAATAAAGCAAAATAACACAAAACTTTCATTATTCGAAATGCTGCAATTTTCTTTAAAATAAAGAAGACTAACAGAATAATTCAACTTCAATCTGTTAGTCTTCCAGATCTAAAATATTATATTAAATATTGTTATTTTCCTTAATTCTTACTTGTTGCATTGTTTTCAGATGATTGATTTACTTGATTATTTGCTGTGTTTTGACTATCTGAAATATTTTTGTTATCTGCTTTAGCAGTATTTATATTTTGACCAGTAGTTAAGTATTTTGAAAATATAAATGTTAAAGTGGTAAAATCATATTTTTTATCGTCAATAATAATTGAATCTTGTACTAACTTTCCACTTCCATCAAAATAATACCACATTCCATTATTCTTCAACCATGAATTTGATGCCATAACTCCATTTGTCCAGAAATAATACCAGCTTCCATTATACTTCATCCATTGAGTTGTCGCAGAACCATCTTCCTGAAAATAGTACCAATCTCCGTTGACTTGTTTCCATCCCTTTGCTTTTATTCCATTCTCTACCCAATACGAATGTTTATATTTATCTTGCTTCCAAGTTGCAGAAGCTGCTACTGGAATAATCCCTATTATTGATATGGCCAGTAATGATGATATTATTAACCTTTTTACCATTTTATCGTCCCCTATCCATTAAATTAATAATACTATTATATCATATTAATATTACATTTTATTCTAATTTTTTGCAATTATAATCAATTCTTACTTTAGTGTTTTATAACTTCCATATTAAAAATATAACTGCATAAAATCCACTTACTATGTATATAAAAAAAATTTTTCTACTATTGACGGCTTGTACCATGTCGTAGTAAAATTAAGGCGGAAAACAAAAGCTAAATAAAAACTTTGTTAGGTGAGGCTCCTATATAGATACATGCTGCTGCCCGGAAACGTCGAGAGACGCCAATGGGTCAACAGGTATTGCCGGATTAAGGTTCTACTTAATGTAGCCGAAAACCATGTGGTTTTCTATGCTCTATAGTGCTAAAACTCAACGAGTGAAGGTTAATACAACAAATGTACTTTGCGCTATCGCATTCTGTATATTTGTATAATGTTGTGTTTGATTGTTGCGCCCTTCACTTATAGTGAAGGGCTTTTATTATTTTTTTAAAGGAGGTGTATCCAGTGGATGACCATGATACGGAAAGTTATAATATACATTTTTATTTAAATTCAAGCAATAATATTTTTAGGGCATTAATTGGATACTCTCTTTGTGCCCTTAATTGAAAGGGTGAAAAGCATGGAAAAAATAACAAATTTCTTTGTAAGTAAAATTATTCACAAAGAAATTCACAATATTTCTGGCCAAATAATTGGTAAACTAAACGACCTTATTCTTGATTTTAGTCAAGAAAAACCAACTGTAGTATATATACAAATTACAAATTGGAAAAAATCTTTTTATCTATCTGCTGATGCGCTAGATATATTCAAAGATGAAAAAGAAAAGTATCATATTAAAATTAATAGCGAGAGCCTCACAATAAAGTTTCCTGGTGAAGATGATATTTTTTTAGTAAGAGATTTCTTAGATAAACAAATAGTAGACATAAACGGCAAGAAAGTAGAACGTGTCAATGATGTAAGACTCGGAAATATAAATTCCAAATGGCAGCTTGTTGCCGTTGATATAGGAACTAGAGGATTACTCAGACGTCTTGGTGTAGAATATCCTTTCATAATATTAACAGAAGCCTTAAGATATAGATTAAGAAACAAGTTAATTATATGGGATGATGTGCAAACTTTGTCTACTGGGGTAAATAATCTGCAACTTCAAATGCCAGCAAGCAAAATTGAAACTCTGCACGCAGCAGATTTAGCAGATATAATCGAAGATCTTGATACTAAAAGCAGAGATATATTGTTTCACAGCTTAAACAATCAAAAAGCTGCTGAAGTTCTCGAGGAAATCGAAACTGATGTTCAAGTAAATTTATTAAAATCTATGTCTGATGAAAAAGCTTCTGATATACTTGAGATTATGCCTTCTGATGAAATAGCTGATATTTTAGAAGAAATGGATGAAGATAGAGTTGAAAAACTATTAACACACATGGATGAAGAAAGTCAGGACGAAATTAGAGAGCTTATGGAGTATGAAAAAGAAACTGTAGGAAGTATTATGTCAAAAGATTTTCTAACTTTCTTACCTGATGTAACTGTAAGTGATGTATTTAAATGGATTCAAAGCAATGCTCCTGACGAAGATGAAAGTTATTATATCTATATAACAAATGATAAAGATAATCTTATTGGGGTTATTTCTTTATTCTCACTTATTACTTCAAAGCCAGATACAAAACTTTATAATATAATGACAACTAGGCCAGAAAGTTTAAGGGATACGGATGAAATTGAAGATGCTATAAGCTTAATGCATAAGTATAATCTTGTTTCAATTCCAGTTATTGATGAAGATAATAATTTAGTTGGTGTAGTATCATTAAATGACAGTATCCATGAACATTCACGCTTAAGGAGGGTTGCACTATGAAGAAAGTATTATCTGGTAGATTTAAAAAGCTACTTTTCATTATGACTATTATTGGTCCAGGATTAATTACTGTTAATGCAGGAAATGATGCTGGTGGGATCACAACTTATGCATCTGTTGGTGCATCCTATGGATATAAAATGCTATGGGGATTGCTCTTAATCACTTTCAGTCTTGCAGTTATACAGGAAATGAACGCAAGGATGGCAGTAGTAACTGGTAAAGGTTTGTCTGACTTAATTAGAGAAAAATTCGGAGTTAAACTTACTTTCTTTGCAATGACCATTTTACTAATTGCCAATATGGGTGTTGTTTTTGGTGATTTTGCAGGAATTGCAGCAAGCTTAGAATTATTTGATGTAAGCAAATATATATCTATCCCTATTGTTTCTGTAATAATCTGGTTACTTGTTACCAAAGGTTCATATAAAAAAGTAGAAAATATCTTCCTATTGTTTACTCTTGTATTTTTTACTTATATTATATCAGCGTTTTTAACTAAACCTGATTGGGGACACGTAATGAAATCAATGATGACGCCTACCATTGAATTAAATACAGGTTTTCTTCTTACCTTTATAGGAATGATTGGTACAACAATTACCCCTTATATGCAGTTTTACCTCCAATCATCCATAGTAGATAAAAAAATCAGTATATCTGAGTATAAATATGAAAAACTTGATGTTTATTTAGGCGCTTTCTGGGGGAATGCAGTAGCATTTTTCATAATTGTATGTACAGCCGTAACACTTTATAAAGCTGGAATAACAATAACTAGTGCAGAAGAGGCTGCAATTTCTCTAAAGCCACTTGCTGGTGAAGCTGCATTTATACTTTTTGGTGCTGGACTCTTTGGAGCTTCAGTTCTTGCTACTGCTGTTATCCCATTATCTACTTCCTATGCTATATGTGAAGCCTTTGGATGGGAAAGCGGAGTTGATAATGATTATAAGGATGCACCAGCATTCTTTGGAATATATACTGGTATAATTGTTCTTGGAGCATTATTTATACTTCTTCCTGGAATATCGCTTATTCAAATTATACTTGTATCACAGCAAATTGCTGGTTTGCTATCTCCTATAATATTAACATTTATGATAATTTTAATTAATGATAAGCGTATAATGGGTGAATATGTTAATAATAAGACTCAAAATATTGTTTCTTGGGCTACAGTTATATTTATTATAATCTTATCAATAATCTTATTTATATCGCCACTTATTTCATAATTATATGAACTTATAAGATAAAATATATATTATAATCTGTGTTATTTATAGATCTTTATAAATAAAATAGAACAAGGTATGTTATTTAAAGCATACCTTGTTCCATTTTATTTATCACCATAAGTATTACTCATCTTCTTCTGCCTACTTAACTTTATTTATTCGAAATAATATTTATTTTAAAATTTTAATTCATTAAGACTCGTCTAAACTATCAGAGAATGTAAAGATGCTTTTATAACGAGTATATTATATAGAATCTATATATTAATACCACTAAAATAAAATATATAGTCTATGTCTTTTAACTATAAAAGTTAAATCTACTTTTTCTCATCCCAACATTTAATACAATTCCTAACGACATAAAATTTACAAGTATAGAACTTCCGCCATAACTCATAAACGGAAGAGTAATTCCTGCAACTGGCATAAGACCAATAGTCATACCAATATTTTGAAAGATTGAAAATAAAAAGCCAGATGCAGTTCCAACACAGATAAGACGGCCAATAATGTCTTTTGATTCCTTTGCATGCTTAATCATTTTATATATCATAATGCTATATAAAGCTATGAGAAAAAGAGCGCCCAAAAAGCCCCATTCTTCTCCAACTGCAGAAAATATAAAATCTGTGTGAACCTCAGGAATGAAGCCACCAGATGCACGAGCTCCTTTTAAAAATCCAGATCCAATTAATCCACCAGCTCCAATGCCTGTTATGGACTGCATTAATTGAAAACCAGCGTTCTGCTGATATGATTCCGGATCCAAGAATACTAATATTCTCTGCCTTTGATATGGCTTTAGTATATCACTAAACCATATGATAAGACTTAGTGGAACAACTGAGAAAAATCCTACGATAAGAACCTTTAAGTTCAATCCAGAAATGAAGTATATTCCTAGCGTAATAAAGAAACAAATAAGAGTCATTCCTAAATTAGGCTGAATTACAATTAGAAACATCGGAATTAAGGCATAGAAAGATAAGATAAGAAAATTTTTTGGATTGTTAATATCACCATCTAGATCATCTAACTTTTTTGCAAGAATTAGTATTAATCCAAACTTTACAAACTCACCAGGCTCTATAGCTCTATTTCCAATCCTTATCCATGATGATGCACCTTTTACTGCTTTGCTTGTTATATCATTAAATAATAAAAGTCCTACTCCTGCCCAGTAAATTAATTTTGCATAACCACCTATAGTATTATAATCAAATACTAAAATAAAATATACAATTGCTAGTCCAATAATTAGCCACAACATTTGCAGTTCAGCATAATAAAATCCAAACTTTATATGAGTTACACTATAAATGTTTATGATTCCAAAGATTGTAATAACAATAGCTGTTACAAACATAGTAATATCTAATTGTTTTAGAAGCTTATTATTAATCAAATATTTATTCATGTAAAATTTCCTCCTGAAAAGTCGAAACAATTAGTTTATATGATAATTATGTATTAATAAATTGTAATATTCAACCACTTATGCCAAATCTTAATTTTAATTTAATACTTAATTTTTCAATATATAATCAAATTTTCACCTAGATTTTCACATTTAAATTTCCAATCACTATATATTGCTAAACTCATAGATACTCTAAGTATACTAATACTAATATATATACACCTGAATTTTTTGTAACATACCTACTTTCGTTATTCCCTATTAAATTTTACACCTAATAGTTTTAAATTTATGGAACAAAATAGCTGTTAAAACATTATAATAAATAAGACATAGCTATTCCTATTATACTTTTATTTATACTCCCTTTTATTCGAAAAAACTCTAGTAGCACTGCTAGAGTTTTTTATTTAAACAAAAAATTTCTACTATAAGTATTATTATAGTAGAAATTTTAAATGCTCATTTTAATTATTTTTTAAAAAATCTTTTCTTTCTGGTGTAAATACATCATAAACAATAGAGTTATCTTCTAATACCATGCACCCATGGGGAATATTAGATGGCATGAAGATTGTATCCCCTTCTCTAACAATTTCGCTTTTATCTCCAACTATAAATTTAAAAGAACCTTTTAACACATATGATAGCTGATCATGTACATGAGAATGAGTCTCTACATTATTAGTTGCTTTTTTAAAATGTACTTCTACAGCCATCATCTTTTCATCATGTACTAATACCTTTCTTTTAGTGTTTTCATCTAGAATCTCAAATTCAACATCTTTATTAAAACAAAACATTTTACATATCCTCTCTTGCGTTATAGATAAATCCCATTTAATTATTATGCAGTCATATTATTTCAATTAGCAAAGCAATGAGTATGTTTGTTTACATTCTTAAAATAGTTGAACATTTTGCAAAACATACTCATTATTTTTAATATATTACTCACATATAAATTACAGAAATATATTTATAATCTACTAAGCTAATATATTTTTTATATATTCTTTGATCTTATCACACTTACAGTTATCAAAGAAATATTCTTTAAAATTAGCTCCACTTACAGCACCTTTTAATAGATCTTGATCTATATTCTTTAAGATTGTTAACATATCTGTATGTGTTACCTTTTTAACTTCATCTAGTATTTTTTTATTTCTTTGTTCTGGTACTACTCTATCCTTTGGATATCCTTGACCACTTTCACCTTCAAATAATTTTTCAAAGATGTATTCTAAATTTAATTCAGCTCCCCATCCAAAGCCTTTTGCAAATGGAAGAGAAATTGCATTTCCATCATTTATTTGTGAAAACATATATGCATCAGATGGATCTACTATGTGGCCGCATAAAACGCCTGGGAATGCGTTACATGCAAGCATCGCACCTTCTCCAGTTCCGCATCCTGTAATTACATAATCTGCTGCCCCTGAATTTAATAATATTGCAGCTAAAATACCATTTTGAACATAAGTTAATTGTGCTTCACCTTCTATGCCATACATTCCATAGTTAAATACTTCATGACCTTTTGGCTCTACAACTTTTTTAAGTGACTCACATATAATTGAATTTTTTGATGCTTGGCTATTTTCATTTATTAATGCTATTTTCATACTATCGTTCCTCTCCTATTGTGGTTGCTTTCCTATATAAGCTAAGATACCACCATCTACATATAAAATGTGACCATTAACAAAGTCTGATGCATCAGATGCTAAGAATACAGCTGGTCCTGCCAAATCTTCTGCAGTTCCCCAACGTGCTGCTGGTGTCTTTGCAATTATAAATTGATCAAATGGGTGTTTTGAACCATCTGGTTGAACTTCTCTAAGTGGTGCTGTTTGTGGTGTAGCTATATATCCAGGCCCTATACCATTACATTGGATATTATATTCACCATACTCAGAAGCAATGTTCTTTGTTAACATCTTTAATCCACCTTTTGCTGCTGCATATGCTGAAACTGTCTCTCTACCTAACTCACTCATCATTGAACAAATGTTTATTATCTTTCCATGACCTTTTTTAATCATTCCTGGTATTACTGCTTTAGACACAATAAATGGTGCATTTAAATCTACATCAATAACCTTACGGAAGTCTTCAGCTTTCATTTCAAGCATTGGAATACGTCTGATTATACCTGCATTATTTACAAGAATATCAATTACTCCTACTTCTTTTTCAATTTTTTCAACTAATTCATTTACTTTATCTTCATCAGTTACATCACAAACATAGCCATGAGCTTTTATTCCTAATTCTGCGTAAGAAGCTAGTCCTTTATCTACTAATTCTTGATTAATATCGTTAAATACAATAGTAGCTCCTGCTTCAGCATAAGACTTTGCGATACTAAACCCTATACCATAAGAAGCACCTGTTACTAATGCAATTTTTCCCTTTAATGAAAATCCGTCCATAATTCCCATAATTAAAATCCTCCTCTATGTGTTACATTTTATATTTACAGTATATCACTACATATAATCAATTTCTTGTTATATCCTTTCGAAAATATTGCAAATCTTGAACCATAGATTTATAATGGATGCATTAGATAACTCATTAGATATTAAGCAATGATCCTTTTTAAAGTAAACGTACACCAAAAATGAAAGGAGAAGTTTTATTTATGAAAGAAGAAAATTCTTGTAAAGCTTCCATAAAGAACTGCTTAGAGCAACGCTATTTCTCTATTGCACGCCTATATAAGGAAGAAAAAACTATGGACATACATATACATGACTGTTATGAAATATATTACTCTATATCCGGCGGAAAACAAATACTTATTCATAATAAGCTATATGATATCAGCCCTGGAGATCTATTTGTAATTAATCAATATGAAAGTCATCACGTTTCCAAGGTTGATAGGGCTCATGAACGAATTGTTATTTCAATTCATCCAGAATTCCTTAAATCTATATCAAGTGATAAAACAGATTTAAGTTATTGTTTCACAAATCGTAGTGAAAACTTTAATCATAAGATCTCTTTAAATAAAGAACAGCAACAGCACTTTCTTTATTTTATCAATAAAATAATAGCTACTAATGGATATGGCTCTGACATAATTGAGTATGCATCTTTTTTAGAACTAATTACTTTATTAAATGGAATTTATATTGCAAATAATAACTTACATATTGATGATCACTCTTATAAATACAACCAACAAGTCCAAGAAATTATAACATATATAAATGAAAATATTACTGAACCTATTACCATTGACTATTTAGCGAATCATTTTTATTTAAGTCCATCTTATATATGCAGGATATTTAAATCAGCCACTGGAACTACTATAAATAAATATATTTCAGCACGAAGAATAACCATAGCCAAGTCATTGTTAGCTAATGGCACAAATGTTAATGAGGTTTGTGAGAAATGTGGTTTTAATGATTATACTAATTTTCTAAAAACCTTTAAAAATGCAGTTGGAATTTCTCCTAAAAAATATTCAACATTTAGCATAAGTTAACTCTTAAAATTTTTGTATAACTACCTTAAATCGATAATATATTTATTAGTAACATTATCTAATTAACTAAAGTGAAATCTTTAGTAGAAATTAAGTTTTTGAATTTATATGAAGCAGAATATGAAAATAAAATTGTGTATTTTTAAATTTTGATTAGTTTAACAATTTTAAAGGAGATATGATTATGTTACTGACAAAAGGTTCTACTGGTTCTTACATTACTTATCTGCAGTATGCCTTAAAAATCAAATGTTGCTATTTTGATATAGTTAATGGCGAATTCTCAACTACAACATATAATGCAGTGATAAAATACCAAAATTCAAAAGGATTAACTGCTAATGGTGTGGTTGATGATACTACTTGGAATGTTTTAAAAATAGATACTCAATTAATACAGCAGCAACTTAATAGCAAAGGCTATGTCTTAACTGTCGATGGTATTGCCGGCATTAATACCTATAATACAGTAGTAAAATTTCAAAGAGAAAACGGTCTTGCACCTGATGGAATGGTTGGCCCTAGTACATTAGCAGCTTTGGTTACCCAAACACCAAGTCCACAGCCTTCTTCAGCATCTGAACAAATTGTTTCAATAAATCAACTTAATGAAGTGGGTTGGAAGAATGTATCCCTTAACCAAATCAACGAGCTAAATAGCTGCTTAAAAACATTTGCTATAATAACCTTTCCAAGGCTAAGGCATTTTATAAGCCAATGCAGTTATGAATCTGAATGTGGACTTTACACTAAAGAAGTGGATCCTGGTTATAAATACGAAGGTCGTGAAGATTTAGGAAATATATATCCTGGAGATGGTCCAAAATTTAAAGGTGCTGGTTATATACAAATAACTGGTCGAAGTAATTATCTAAGCTTTTCAAATTATATGCGTGATAGAAACATTATGGATGGAGTTAACTACGTAGCAGCTAATTATCCTTGGATGAGCGCTGGTTTCTGGTGGTATACTAATAATATGAATTCACTTTGCGATAGCAGATCTTCTGTTGAAACTATAACAAGAGCTGTTAATGGTGGATTAAATGGCCTTAGTGGCAGGCAAAAATATTATGATATTTGTCTTAGAGTTTTTAGGAGCGATGTCTACTAATTTATATTTTTTTATTACATAATAAGGATATGCCTCAAAATAAATATTCCAAAGCATATCCTTATTACTAAACTACCATTCCCTGCCCTTATCACCAGACATATTATTTTTAGTTCCACTAGGATATAATACTGAATAATGGTCCAATTTAGGATCATTTCCAGAATCCTTAAAAACAAATAAAATCTTAAACTCGCTTCCAGATTTATAGCCTATAATCTTTTCTCCATTTGATGTAACATCATGGTCTGGCTGCCCAAAAAAGTCTTTAACATCTGAAAGTGAAATTTGTTTTAGCTGACTGTCAAATGATCTAACTTCAAAAACTTGATCACCTTTATTAGTACCAAATACAACATTCTTACTTGAATAAGTAGCATAATTTCCTTTTGCTTCTCCTACCCAATCTGATTTATCTGCTTTTCCCCACTTTTTTTCTATATCCTGTAGAGTTGAAGTTTTTACAGGGAAATCGCAGTTAATGATCTTTCCCTCTTCAGATAATTTCTTAATATTATCAAGAACTGCTTTCTGTGCATTATTTTCAGTGTTTGACGTCCCAGCATTACTATTTTCTGAAGGAGCATCTGACTTTGAATTTTTGTCTTCACTGGTTTCACTAGTTTCACTGCTGCTTTTGCCATCATTTGCTGCATCACCTGAAGGCTTACTTGAATTCGAGCATCCTGCCATTATGGTTATAAACAAGGTCATAACAATTATCAATATTGATCTTTTATTAAAAAATAAACTCATATCATTTCTTTAGGCATAGCACTGAATTTATAAATTCCTTAGCCTAAATACTCACTTCCTTTCCTTTTATATAAATATTTTAACTTAAATTCACTAAGATACCACAATTATATAATACCCATAATTGATATTATTACTCATTAAAAAATATGGTTACTATACTTTAATTTTATCACTTTTATCATTTAAATAGGAGACTATTAATAAATAAAATTACTAATCAACTTACTTCTATAATAAAATCTTGAGGACTTATGAGTTTCGTTACTGTAACTTTTTCCTTTTAAGAATAGTTTATAATCAATAGATGGTATTAAAATTAAAGCTTAGATTTTTGTTTTATACTAAAAAATCTAAGCCTTGATTAAATAGAATTACATCATTAATAATTTTCTTAAAACTTCATAAAATGTAATTGAATTTTCTTATGTATTTAATTTCTTTAATTCTTTTATACATTCTTCGCAGATAGCAACTTCTTTAAATTTGGTAACACTTTTTATATTGCCACAAAAAATACATCCAGGAGTATATTTTTTTAATATTATTTTCTTTTCTTCTTCAAAAATCTCCAAAGAGTCCTTTTCATTAATTGAAAGTAATTGCCTTGTTTCCTTTGGAATTACTACTCTTCCGAGTTCATCGACTTTCCTTACCATTCCTGTTGCTCTCATTATCAACATTCCCCCTTAACATATTATAATTCTACTATAATATATTTCGGAAATTATTTACAGTCTCATTTTTTCAAATTATGGCAAATTAATACCATTTTTTAGCTTCAAATTCTTATTATCAGCGTTATTGATAGATTTAAAATATTTTTACATTTTTCAAAAAATTCTATATTTTAAATAGAATAATATAATAAACTATCATGATAGTCATCCCAAGTGGAATCCCTAGCTTCATCCATTCCTTGCTGTTAATTTTTAATTTACCAGCCGAAATGATATTAGGAATATTCCCTGGAATCATCATTCCTCCACTAATAAGTAACCCCATTAACACAGCTTTAACTTGTGCCTCTGACATTTTCACACTTACTTCAGCAGCTGCTAATGTTGCATTATCAAGAACAGCTGATGACATATTAAACCAATATAAATAGCCAATATGAAGATTTATTACATAAGTATCAATTAATATCTTAAATCCTTCTCCAAGTAATTCTAGAGCTATAATAAATAAAATAATTTTAAGTGCTCTTATGAATATTTCCTTGTTAGTTTCTTCTATAATAATTTCTTCTGTATTATTTGATTCTATTTTTTCTTGAATACCGTAAAATGCACCAATAATTCCAAGAATAAATATAGCAGGTATTATATAAATTCCATACTTATCCAAGAGGTACCAAAAACCCACATTAAGTTTTGAAACAATCATTGTGGACAATGGCTCTCCTATAGGTGTTAATACAGCTCCGATTCCAATTGAAAAACATGCAACCACATCAATATTAATTTTATTTTTTCTGCTTATCGGCAATATGCTAACTATTTCTACTAAAAGCAAAGCTGCAATAATGGCAGTTATTATGCTTGATAAAAACCCAATAATAACTATTAACAAAAATATAAAAAGTTTTAATGGTACGTATTTAAGAATATACGTAAGTGCTCCTTTTATATGAGTTGATAGAGCCTTAAATATAAATCCACCAATTAGTACTGCAACAGCTATTGTATACATAAATTTATTTTGAATAATTCCTAAAAATAATTCTTTATTTATAGCTCCTGAAGTTATGCACGATAATACTCCTACTATAAATAAAAATATTTCAAGATTATTTTCAACTTTCTTTGATGCTATTGGTAATACAAATGTAACTGTCAATAATAATATTAATACATAAAACAAATTCTAACACTGCCCTTCCGTTATAAAATGAACTTGATTGCTGCTTAATTCCTGTTAGATTTTTACCCTAGTTAATAAATTTACAAATGATATTAAGTTAATCTTACCATTTTAATTTAGCACTTTAGCTAGATATAGTGATATAAAAAAAGCAGGAAACTCAAATAAGAGTTTCCCACCCTGGAAACAAACTTCTTGGAATCAAGTGCAAACTTGTCCAACCGATAAAAAAATATTCTATTAAATCTTCCAAAATTATAGCATATATTTTATAAAACTTCAAATAAAATATATAATCCTAATTTATTCACAAAAATATAAAAATCATGCTTTACAGGGCTGCATAAGTGATTTTTAATGACTTAATATTTTCACCAATTGCATTTAAAAAGCGTGGATTTAATAAAAGATCTACGGTAATTTTCTATAAATAAATATCTGAAAATTCTACATGTGTAGTTTGTATTAGACGATTTCCTGAGAACTCTACCACTTCTCTTTCACCTTTCTCTTGAACTATGCTTTCACTAGGAAGAAATATTGAGAAAGTACTTCCTCTTCCAACCTTACTTTTAAGAGATATGGTTCCGCCAATTGCTTCAACAAATTTCTTCACTAAAGATAAACCTATTCCAGTTCCTTCTGCTTGTCTTGATAAAGAACTATCAACCTGACCAAACCTTTCAAAAATTATATCAGCTTTATCCTGAGGTATTCCTATACCTTTATCTTTAACTTCAATGCAAATCCCATCTCTTCTTGAGAGAATTTTTACACTAATTGATTTTCCTTCTGGTGTAAATTTAATGGCATTTGATAAGAGATTAAGTAATATTCTTTCATACTTTTCATCATCTATTCCAACAATCTTTTGTTTAACGGATGATGAAAATATTATATCAATACTCTTTTGACTAGCATAAGTATATACCGAATCAACAATAGCCTTAGTCATAAATATTATATCTATGTTGCTTTTATTAACTTTTATTCTTCCTGCATTAGCTCTAGTAATATCCAATATATTATTTACTAGTCTTAGCTGCCTAAATGAATTTAATCTTATCATCCCTAAGTACTTTTTGAGCCTGTCCGATAATTCTTCACTGCAAAAATAATCTATTGCTTGAATAGCAGAATTTATAACATTAAGAGGTGTTCTAAACTCATGGGATATAAGTGATAAAAACTCATCTTTCATTTCTAATGCTTTTTCAAGAGTCTCATTTTTTTCTCGTTCAGCTTCCAAAAGCTTGATTTGAGTTTCTTCTAAAGCTTTCTGATTTTCCATAAAATCTGATATATCTCTGCTATTAAGAATTCCATAAGCAAAGTTTCCTTCTTTATTAAAGACAGGAGCTCCACTCACGGAAACATATTGTTCACACTCCCCTATTTTTATCTTCATAAAGTATTCTTTAACGTATTCTCCACGTATAATCTTACAATGTGGTATATCTTCTACCATAATCTCATATCCATCTAAATCTAAAAACTTTTTGTTTGTATCATTTGGATGATTATAATCCCAATAATAGCTCATTCTTTTTTGTGCCATCTTATTTTTCAAGAAAATTTCGCCATCTTTATTAAAAACATAAATTGAATCTTGCATATTATCAAGAATGGCCTGTAACTGCTCTTTTTGCTCTAATATTTTTCTTTCATTATTGAAACGCTCCGTAATATCATGAGCAGAAATCAATTTTGCAATTAAATTTTTTCTATCATCATATATAGGGCAAGCGCTTACACTATAATGAATAGTTTTATCTGGTCTTTTAGCTGTAATAAAGAAGTTTTTAATACTCTCACCATTCTTTAACTTAATACCTGGTAGATCATTTACTTCAAGCAGATTTCCATCTTTATCATAATATTTAGTATCTTTGCACGTATCGCCAACGCTTTTATATCCATTAATATCATATATAAATTTTTCTGATTCTTTATTTAATAAAGTTACACTTTTATCTGGATTAAACAAAAACATTCCATCCGATGCACTGCTAATAATTGCTTCAAGCTTTTTGTTTTGTTGTTCTATAAGCATCTGCGCTTCAATATCATGTGTAATATCGCGACTGCAAATAACTGCAAATTTTATATTTCCATTGCTATCATAAATAGGTCTTCCATTTAAACTAATATGTTTTGTTTTAGTCGCATTTTTTAGAGTCATTCTATCATTTATAACTACTTCTCCCCTAAATACTTTTGAAATAGTCATTTCTTCTTTAGGAATCTCGCCTCCATTTAAATTATAAAACTTATAATGATTGGGATTACTAATTTTTCTAAGATTAGTAATCTTAAAATATTCTTCAGCAGATTTATTAGTTAAATAACAATTTTTATTACTATCATAAATAACCAAAGCATCATCTATACTTTGTATAATCTCATCTAATTCAGCTTTTTGATGCTTAATTTCCTCTTCTAACCTCTTCCTTTCGGTTATATCACGATTAGTTTCAAGTACTACTAACTGTCCATATTCATCGACAAAAATTTGATGACTTGTTTCAATGATAAGTTTTGTTCCATCTTTTTTAGTATGCTCTATTTCACCGCTCCATACCCCGTCCTCTAGCATACTCTCCTTAATAGTTTTTATATCTACTGAATGAACAGTTTTTAATAAATCATGACTTATGCAGCCAACAGCCTCATCACTGGTATAGCCATACATAAGCTCTGCACCTTTATTCCAATAAGTAATAATTCCATTTAATTTCCAAGCGAAAATAGCTTCTCTTGATAAGTTCAACATGTCTGCCTGTCGTTTTAACGTATAATTCTGCTGTTTAATTATTTCTGCCTGTTCCTCAATTTTTTTTCTATGAACGACCTGTTCAGTTATTTCTGTAAGCATTACAACGCAATATTTCATTTCACCATCTTCAAAAATAGGTATTAATGATATTCTCCAATAGGTAATTCCCCTACTAAAACCGTCATACTCATATTCATCTATGTTGCATGCACACCTTGTTCTAAGTAAATTATCCCATAGCCTTTCATATGCACTCCCCTTAAAGCCTGTCGTGAATTCTGATATATGTTTTCCTATACAATTTTCTATTTTATTAAAAGGCTCATCCATAAAACTCACATACTTCTCATTAGTTTTAAGAAGCGTCATATCTGGAAGACTATATACTCCTACTCCATAATAATTATTTAAAATTAATTCATTTAAAAATGAATGTTTAATTTCAATATTAGAATTCATTTTTTCACTAAAGATATATATATCTTTTTCTTTCTCACATATTACTTTTATATTAACAAATTTAACTCCTAAAGATTTCGTGAACAAAAAATAGTTGATCTTCTCATCAATATCGCTAGTATTAATGTTTGGACCAACCCTTAATTTTTCAAATACATTAATTATGCTACTATTTAATAATTCCTCATACCTATACTCTGTTAATTCTATAAACTGTGTACTAACATCAACAATCAAATCATTTTCTATAACTAGAAAAATTGAACTTTTCATATATTCATTAAGCTTTTCTTCTTTCATCTATGACACCCCCATTGCTAATAACAATTATCATTAGTTATAATATTCGCATAGGGATATTTTAGCATAATATGACATATTTTTCTACAAAACTACTTAAAAAGTAGAATTATTACTCTTATTTACGTTTACCGTCTTTATCAAATACTTTTCTTAAATGGATCTCTGTATAAAATATTGATATTAAAACAATTATTAAAGATCCCATAACACATGTTATATTTGATCTTCCTGGATTATTCCCATATAAAAAAGTTATCGTGATGGAAAAAATTATTGATATAACTGCGCCTAATATCATCATTGTTCCACTATAGCTATTTGCTTCTTTCCATACATCATTGTTTTTCTTTGAAAAAGAAGTTCTATATCCATAAAAATTATTTACCTCTTTGGGAGGCCACAATTTTAATATAAGTCCAACAACAAGAAATACTATGCTTGGTCCTAAGTTACCTAATATCTCCATAAAACTTCCCTCCATTTAAGCTATATCTCTATATATTTAAATTCATTTTTACGCCACAAAATAAATTTTTCAAAATCTTTATAAGAAATTCCTATGGTCGCTGTATTTACATTAGGATGAAAATTAACAATATCCTGATTAGCTAAATCTTTATCTACTAATACTATAACCTCTCTATTAGAATCGTTTATTAATCCAAAAGGAGTAACGGATCCTGGTGTTAGCTTTAAATATTTATATAAACGTTCTTCTGATGCAAATGATAACCGAGTACTGCCAATTTGCTTATCTAAAGCCTTTAAATCAACTCTCTTATTTTCATCTAAAACAACTAAGTAATGGGTATCTCCTTTTCTATTCCTAATAAAAAGATTTTTACAATGACCTCCTGGGATATCGATATCTAAATTTTTGGCTTCTTCAACTGTATATATTGGATTATGCTCATATTTAGTGTACTTAATACATAATAAATCTAATATTTCATATACTTTCTGCTCGTTTGTAATACTCATTTTTTCTCCTTTTCTATAAGACTATATACACGTTCTCTTATAACTGCAGCATATTTTTTAACCTTCAAAATTATTTCCGTATTTATTTCAAACTAATCTTCTATTATTCATTAATTATATGTACTATCTTTAGGAAGGTAAGATAAATTAAAGCATATCCTCCCTCACTAAAGATCAATCTCTAACTTAAAGCACTAATATGCAAATTTTATTGTATTTAACATACTTTCAAAAGATGTCATATTTTCATCTGATATTTTTCCACGTTGCATAAGTGTAAATAAATATGCTTTGTTACTATTACAAATTATTGCTTGTTCTACTTGTACATCCATTCCTTTAAAATTATAAGAATAATTTAGCGTTAACACATTATTATTATTAAATTTACGCTCTTTAATTTGTAAATTATTTATATCTGAGCGATTTTTTATATAAGTTTCTGCTGAATTAAAATAAACCTCTTCTGAATATCCCTCCATGCCATCTATAACCAAGTTCACATTAGTCCCCTGATTATCTAGATAGTAAATATCAGCTCCTTTTAAAGTCGTTTTAGTCCAATTTGAAGGATATGAAACTGAAATCTTATCAGATTTAGTTTCTAGACCTGTCCAATCCCCATTATTGCTTAAAACATATCCATCAATAACTGTGTTTTTAGCCATATAACCGCTAGCATAAAAATAATACCATTTTCCTTCTATCTTTTTCCAGCCTGTAGAATATGAACCACCTTCTGTATACCACCATCCAGTGCTATCATTCTTCCATTCTGCACTCGCGCTTATCGGAGTTATCGCTAATACTGAAACCGCTATTAGTGATCCTGCTATTAATTTTTTTAATTTTACCATTATTATTCCCCCTAAGTTCTTATAATATATAAGTTCCATTTAATAATCTTTCTAATCATTAAGGTTATTCCTTTTCATACTTCCGCTTTAAAAGTTTAACTTTGATTGATAAATTTTTAGAACTCATATATAATTTTATCTTACTTTTGTCCTTTGTCAAATATTCCAAGTGATAGAATTAAATAGTAGTTGTTAGTTATTGAGTGTAGTAAAAGGTTAAAATCCATGAATATATAATTTCCAAATTTCATTTAATGCAAACAAAAAAAGACCAGGCTTAATGCTTACATAATATACATAAACATTAGGTCTGGTTTGAAAATAATTAGTAATAAATGATTTTTATTAAAGCCATATTTATTCAATATTTTGTATTACTAATTGTAACTATATTCTATTATAAGATTTATTGTGCTTTCGAATCTTTTGTTAACATATCTCTGCCTTTATTAACTTCTCCAGCTATAGTTTGCCTTAAAAATTCTAAATTTTCTTTAGATACTCCTGGAATGCGCTCCATAAGTACCTTATCAAATTCATCTGCCTTTGATGTTAAAAGCCCAGTTGCGTTTTCTGTGATTCTAAATTTCTCTTCTACTATATTCCACACTTCTTTAGCAGTATTTATTTCTTCCTGATGCTCATTTATCTTTATTTTTTGGCTTATTTCACTTTTCTTCTGAATAAAGAAATCTATTATTGAATTTCCAACCTGCTTAATTATCACTGCTAAAATTGCCACTACTGAAGTATCTACTATAGGTAAAATTTGATTAATTAATATTTCTTTCATTATTATCCCTCTCCTTTACCTTAAGATCTTGGTTTCAATTGCAAAAAAGAGGAAGCTTATTAAAGCTCCTCCTATTGCAGTTATAAACCACTTCATCATATTTGTTAGTGATTTAATATTTTCACATAAATTCTTCAATTCTGTCTTAAGTTCCCTTGAATCTTGCTCAAGCTTATCTAATCTCTCTCCATGATTATTAAGTCTTCTTTCATATGTTTCAATTTTATCCTTAATCAATTCCTCATTCATGTATTACTTCCTTTCTATTAAAAATAAGTATTAGCTTTCTAATATATAGGACACTAAAAATATTTCCTAGCATTATTACATTCCATGATATACTGTAAAAAACAGAAGTGGTTAAGCCACACTCTCTCTTAATCATATTTTTATAAACTAACTTCAACTTAGGCATTGATATAACTAGCTTTCAAAATCCAAGTTTTTTATATTTTTCTAAACAAAAATAAAAAAAGATTATTTACTTAAATGATAATCTTTTACTTGGATTTTTATTTGATTTCATGCATAATTTTTTCCTATGATGTAGTAGCATTTGTTTCAAAGCTATTAGTTGTAGCTGTATTATCTACTGGCACTATTAATGCAGTAAAATCCGCATATTGCTCTGCTGTAATTTTATCTCCTGCTAAAAATATATCCATTGTTTCTTGAATACTAACGAAGTTTTGTCCTTGCTTGTCCTTTGTTAATTCAGCATTAATCCTATTATTTAGTATTCTTCCTAATAATTCTTGCATCTTTGTCATTTAAATTCCTCCATTTATAACTTTATTTTTTTCTATTTCTAATATAGAATTTTCTATATCTGCAATAGTAGTTGAATCTACATTTAATAAATAAGTAGATATATCAGAAGCTCTAGAACTTAATTCTTGTTCTTCTTGAAATTGTTGTTGAATTGCATCTAATTCTTCTTGTGTTAAATATATAGGATTGAATTTCTTATTTTCCACATCTACTGAATATGATTTTATATTCTTAAATGTTTCATCTAAAGTACCATATTCTAACTCTATGAAATCTATTTCATCTATAGATTTGTCTTTTAATTGTGGATACATCTCAATATCCTGTTCTTTAGTTGTTTTTTCTACAGAGCCTTGCATTTCAGGGGTTATTACTAATACTTGTCCTGTATTTATATCATAATAAATTTTTGATTGTATTTGATTCATTTAAATTCACTCCTTTCTATTATCCTATTGCAATCCACTTATAAGTTGCAGACCCGCAACCTGCAGGTAAACAAAAATTACCATAACTAGCACATGGTATTTGAGCTACATCTACAGTCGAATAGTAATCACCTTTTAATAGACATCCTCCAGTTGTGTCCGAACCTACATATCCCTCTGTCATACTTATAGTTGGGACGTTACTATTACCATAATTAGCATATAATGTGTTTTCATATTCTGTTTTATATATAGTAGTACCATTATTGCATATTAAAACTATATATAAAGGAGTGAAATTTAATCCTGTTACTTCTATAAAAGGCCTATGGTTACCATATGGTTGAAATGAGTAAAACCAATGCCATTTAGTTGAATCTGAGCCTGAATTTGAAACAGTAGTTCCAGTTGCATATTTATATCCACCTAAATTTTGAATTGTAGCAGTTCCATTTATTCCAAATATATTTTTCCCACTTAATATATTTTCTGCAGTAAAGTCAGCATCATATGCGTATACCCAGCAGTTTGCATCGCCACTCCAATATCCCTGTGCAGGTTTTAAATATAGTGTGCCAGCAGCATTTAAACCTGTGCTTATGCATGCTTCCTGTTCGTGTGTAGCCATCGTTCCAGTTAATTTGCTTCCATTTACATAAGCAGTTCGTGAAGCTAATATTTGAGCAGCAGTAGCATTTGCATCTGAAGTATCTACTACACTGATTTTTCCATTTACTCCAAATATTGTAGATCCTAATTTAATATTTCCAGTAACTAAATTTGCATCTCCTAATATAGTTTGAGTACCTGCAAGATATTGATTAGCTGCTATTGTTTGATTAGCTGTTCCTGGTGTAATAGTAGCTGTTCCTTTTGTTGTTATACTTTGAGTTACTGTTCCGCCAGTTGTATATCCTGCTGGAATCGTATAAGAACCATTAATAGCTAAAGTAGTTCCTAATGCTCCATTATTAGGCATAGTTCCTGTAACTTGTCCACTATCGACTGTTGCTGTTTGACCGCTTAATATTTGGGGAGCGGTTGCTGTTCCTCCACCTCCTTTACCCAATACAATAAAATTTGTACCATTGTAGCATAATTGATATGGAAATCCCGCCTTTAATCCTCCACTAACAATTGCATTACCCGAACTGTCTAAAATTGTTTTAGCTCCAAGCCCATTAATATTTAGTGTACTTGCTCCTGTACTAGCTGTTCCTATTTTCACTCTGACTGTTAAACCATCTGCATATGCTGTAATTTTACTATTAGTTGCTGTATAAGTATTAGTTCCACTTGTGGTTCCACAATAATAAATTCTATCTTGCGTCATATCAGACAATGTTGCATTAACATTTGAATCTCCAAATTTAACAATTGATGCATCAGTATGTGGGTAATATATATTTCCTGTACTATCTTGTATTTCTATGTTTTTTGTTGCCATTTGTTTTCCTCCTTACATAGTCTTTAGAAATAATTTGACTTGTGTTCCACTTGCATAATCAGTACCAACTTTAATACTTGCTCCGTCTGCTCCTGCCGGCCCTTGTGGGCCAGTTGCACCAGTTGGTCCAGCAGCACCTGTTGCGCCTGTTGCTCCTTTTAAACATATTGAATATACCCATTTTGCTGTACTTGCGTCTCCTGAAGCTGTACATACATATACATTTCCTGTGCTTGTATTAAAATATTGATCGTTTACTAAAGCTGAAATTATACCACTTCCAGTAAAAACTGTTGCTGATGTGCTAGTTCCTGTTATTGTGGTTCCACTATACCATTGAGATCCTCTAATCCCAGCTGCTCCTTGTTGGCCTTGTATACCTTGGATTCCTTGTGGCCCCTGCATACCTGTTGCTCCGCTAAGATCTGTTATATATGTGTATGCTGTTGAGCCCTTAACATATAATTTTGCATTATCAGCATCATTAACATTTCCAGTGTCTATTAACACAAAGCTCCCTATTTTTAGTCCATCTGTAGCAAATCCTGTATTCATAGCTGAAACTGAACTATACACTTTTGCGATTGTAAAAGGATCTCCAGCTGGTCCTTGCACACCTTGTATACCTTGAACCCCTTGAGGGCCTTTCAATAATCCTCCATCTAACTTTTGTTGAAATGTTTGTCCATCAGCAAATGTAACTGCATCTGCGCTTGTTAATACATTTACTTCCTTTAATACTGCACCTGTACTTTCATCTAATAATTGAACCCTTACTTTATCTAAATTTGCCATTATATGATCATCCTTTCTTATTGACTGTTTTAATCATCATTTACATGAATATTTAATTTTTAATATATATCGCAATTAAGTTTCTACATTACACAATTAATTGACTGCTTGGCTTACTAGCGATTCAAATGTAAATTTATTATTTCACTATATACATTATTTTTAGCTTCCTATTGAACTATTTTAATACCCATATTGGGACTTACCTTTACATTGTCTGCAAAGCCATTGGTTATTTTATCTGTTATTTTAAAATACAAAGTATCACTTGTTCTATCAGCTATAGCTGGCAATGTCTCATTAATATACAATTGCATTTTTCCTGATAACTTAGCACTGACTTCTTGAAATTTTGACTGTAGTATTTGTATATCTCCTTTAGTTGCGACTACTAAATTTGGATCTATCTTAAGATCTATGCTGCTTGCATTGCTGACTTCTAGTACGATTTTTATGACTAAATCTTTTGTGCTTCCTTCTAAAATTGTTGGTTTATAGGTCTCTGATAATTTGGTGATGGCAATCATATCTCCAGCGTCATCAAAAATACCAGCTTCTCTGATGAAAAAGCCTCCATCAGCTGCTGGTATTACTGTTTCTGCAACTATCCAATTTGCATTTGATTCATCGACTGAAATTGCACTTATATTGCCTGACCAAACTTCTTTTACAATTGAGGTTTGATCTTCTGAAGGTTCATAATATGAGCCGTTTCCATCTCCGACTTTTAGGGTTTTAAAATTTACTTTACTGCCTGAAACTGCTGAAGCTGATAATTTCTTTCTTCCTAATTTTGTTAACATTGTATAAAATTTTTCTGCCAAATTAACTCATCTCCTTACTGGGATATATTGTTATGCTTTCTGAACCTGTACATTGGCTGATACTACTTTCCATTTTTCCGCTGAATTCAATATTTTTAGCTCCCCATGGATAAACTGTCATAGTTTCTCCCATAATTGATGCTAAACCATAGTACATTTCTGATTGGTTCATGGATATTAGTTTATACTTAACGCCTAAATGTGCTGGCTTAGCTATTTCTATTGAATCGTACAAACTATCTAAAGCATAAGGAAAGCCTGTATCACTTATTAAATTTACTTGGAAATAGTATTCTGGATTATTCTGAATTATTTCAGCTTCTGAAACAAAGCTTTTACAAATCTGCTTTATTACTTCAACTGTTGTTGTACCTTTAGAGTTAAGCTTTGCTAATACCCTTGCTCTTCTTTCTTCAATTGATTTAGCATTATTTGTAGTTATTCCAACTCGTTTTTCCCATAGTTTCAAGCCCCATTCAGTTGCAGTTTGAGGCAAAATTTGCAGGAATAAATCCGAAATATCCAAGCCTAATTTATCGAAGAGATTTCCGTAAGCATTAAATATTTCCTGGAAAATATAGCTATTTTTCATTTCATCAATAACATAGCTTTCTAGCTTATCTTTTGACTCATTTGCACTATTTTCACTTGAAGTACTTGCAATCTTAATATTTTCAAATCCTTCTAAATCAGCTGCATTATTCATAAATTATCCCTCCCAAAGATGCCTTATCTTCATCAGCCGTAATTATATTTTTAGTATCATTGTTTATTTTTACTGAAGATATATCATTAACTCCAGCTGTCATTACTACCTTTGCCTCAACAGTATTTATTTTTACAACGCCGCCTACTGGAATTGTTTTAAAATAATTATCAAGAGACTCTTTTATATTGTCTTTAACATCCTTTATATCAAATCCATCTAATGCAGTAAGACCAAGTATATTAACATCAATTTTTAATGGATTGACTGACACTACAGTTACTGTAGCCCCTATTGGCGCCTTACCACTTCCTTGACCATCTACTGGATCTATATATTGTTTAACTTTTTGTACTATAGTATCATCTAACTGCATTCCATTATTTCCTGCAACTATTACCTTTACAGTTCCATTTCCATTCATTCCATTACTTTTATCCCAAAGAGGTTTTACTTTCACATATTCAACACCAGATATCTGAAGAGCCCATTTTTCATAATCATATATATTTCCACTGCTGCTCTCTTCTCTCTCTTTAGATATGATTCTTTCTAATAAATTTTCACTAGTTTCAGTATCAGTTCCACTGGTAGTTGCACTTTCATTTTTCACATTAGTTATCCCATTTATTTTAATAGGTATTTCAACTATAGCATTAGCTGGAACATTATATTTAGAACCTATTTCTATTGCTTTAATTCCTAGTATGCATTTTCCATTTTTAATTTTTCCTTGAGATGTCACCTTATATTTTAAGCCTTCAACAGTTTGAACTATGCTGTTCTCATATATTATAGAATTTTCTAACCCTAAAAAAGTCACTTGCCCCACTGAATATAAACCTTGCTTCCTCTCTAAGCCATGTCTTGCTGCATCTTTATCTATAAATTTATCATATTCATCTTGAGGAACCTCTGGAGCTTCCTCACCAAATACTAATTTCAAAATTGTATCTAGAGCCTTATAATAATCTGCTATGGTTTTAGCAGATGGAGCAATCGCATCATATACAAAATATCCTTCACTTTTTGATATTCCAGAATCAATACTATCTAGCATTTGTGATCTTAAATTTTCTTCAGTATTATTTTCATACATCAATTGTCACCTCCCCACATTCAGTTATTGCTGTAAAAGTTATGGTTAAAATATCATTGTTTTTATCCACCTCAAAGTTTTTTACGCCTAATATGTGCTGATTTTCCTTTAAGCATTCTAAAGTTAACCTTTTAGCCTCACTTTCAATTAAACTTTTACTGAACCCTTTACCAATTATTTTTTCAAATTCATTTCCATATGCACCACTGTAAATTGGATACTTTCCTTTGCTTGTTTTAAGAGATTTCCATATCCATATTTTTAGTGCTTCTATTCCTTCTACAATTTGAAATTTTCCATCCTTAAGTTTAAAATCATTTTTTTCAAAATCCCAGGCATATTCTTTAGGAATATCTGTAACTTTCTCTTCTTGTGAAAATGCCGCAAGTTTATTTGCCATGTTTAAGTTTGTTTCAGGTAATATACTAGCCACTACATTTCACCACCTTACAAAGTATTATCCATGTTTGATTATCTTTAGTAGGTAAGACTGCTAGCTCATCGCCAATTTTAATTGTATCTAGAAAGCTTACTGCAGTACCATCAGTATTTGTTACTGATGCTTGTCTTGAATATCCTGATAATAAGTAATCAGCTATATAAAGATCCTCCTTATATAGCTGCAAATCATTTGTTTGAATTATTATTTCAGGAGGTGGAGAATTAACCTTAGCAATGCATATGGAAAGAGGATTACTTTCTGCACCTTTTCTTTTCATTAAATTTAACATTTTTACATATGGATCCATTAGCTATCAACCTCCTGTAAATCCATTTTGTTACTTAAGCTTACTGTAAGCTTCATTGTATATTTTCCTGTTCCACATTCCCAGGTGTGAGTATCAGCATTAACATAAAGAGTTGCATCTTTCAATATGTCTAAATACCATATTTTTGCCTTAACAGCATACCCCGTTAAGCAGCTATAATTACCAATAGCTTCAATTTCTATTTCTTCACTGAAGCCATATAACTTATTTTGTGCTACTTCATATGTGTTGTTATCATCTTCCACTGTGTACGATGTCTGGAAAACACCATATCTTTTTACAAGCTCTGAATTTTCCACTTGATCTACGTAGTTATTGTTAACGTCAAAAATTTTCACTCTGTTTATCATATTTTCTAAAGAATCTTTGTAACTCATATCTATTATGTTGTTATTGTACAAATCCACATTAGCAGATTGAAGCAAATAATCTGATATTATTTGCCCCTTCTCAATTACATTGAACGTATCAGCTTTCATAATAGGAACATATTGTTTTCCATTTTGCTTGCTAACTTCACTATAGCACTGCATTATTATGCTATAATAACTCTTATCTACACATAGTCTACCTATCGGCATTCCAGTTTCCACTACATTACCAACTTTGATGTTTAATTCTTCACAAGCCTTATATACAACACTTTCTGGAGACATATTCTTAATATTCATGCTTGTTGATGAACTCATGATAAACCTCATATAATCATAGCAAGTAAAAGTTTCCTCCTGATTTGAACTTCCTAAAGTCCTATCTACAACTTCACCTCTAAAAATTTCTCCATAAGTTTCATCTACAATCTTTATTAGCGTCCCTGGACATATTTGAACTCTAGGCTGATTTATATCTGATAAGGAATATAACATGCTAAATGAGCATTTTCTTGCAGGCTGATCTATTGATGCTGATAATTCAATACTTTTGCAAACTGGAGTTATATCTGTTAAAAGCCAACCTTCATATAAGCTGTATATTTTAATCATATATTACCACCCAATATATTATTTACATCAGTTAAACTAAAGCTTGCCCCCCACTGACCTACAATTTTTTCATTTAACTTTAATGCCTTATACTGCTTTAATGCTAAAGTAAAGTTTATATCCCCAGTTCCATCATTTTCTCCATACTCAAAAGTTTCTATAGAGAATAGATCATTGATATCTGTGTTTGTAAGTATCACTCTTATTGGCTTTTTACTTTTTCTCCAAGCTTCTATTTGTGCAACACACTCAAATGGTTTAGGAATATCTGAATATGCACAAAATTTATATTTATGAGCAGGAAAAAAGCTCTCAAAAGATATTTCTGAAAGCTTTGAATCTCCTAATATATTTATTTCTCCAATTGATTCTACACTAACTACTGAATTGTTGTTAGCTAATTTAAGTGAATAACTAGAAGGTGGTACAGGAAGTTGTAACCATGTATCGTCTTGATTAAACCAAAATTCTATCATTTTAAAATACCTCCTAACTCATTCCAAGAGCTGTTTGACTCAATTTATTGGCTAGAGCTGTTGCAATTTTATCTATATCGCTTTCTTCTCTGATTATTATAGAATCTGCAAGCTTTGCTATTGTTATTGCAAATCCATTTTGTGAGCTATCATCTTTAGTTAATCCAGAAGCACCTTTAAATCCTTGGCTACTAGTCTTGCTTCCTGATGATAAATTTTTATTTACACCAGTTTTTATTCCTACTGCAAGATCTTTAATTGGTTCAGTTACTAAATGAGTATTAACTTTAATACCACGACCCATACCTTTTAAAAAGTCCGGCATCCATGTTTCGTAATCTGTAAGAGGACCTTTATCTGGAACTGAGAAATGAAGAAATGATCTTATCCTATCGGCTACACCTGAAATAGCATCTTCAATATAACCTACTGCTCCTTTTATACCATCTACAATTCCCATTATCATATCTTTACCCCAACTAATAGCAGTTTTAGCCATGTCTTTAAATATTGAACCTATTGCATTTAATATATTTCTTATAATATCTATGGCACCATTAAATACTGTTCCCACAGTACTTTTTATAGTATTCCATGCACCTGACCAATCTCCATTTATAACTTGCATTACAGTTTTAATCACTCCTGTTATTACGTTAAGTACAGTCATGATTACTGTTTTAATTATGTTAAATGCTGAAGACACTACTGCTTTTATAGTCTGCCCATGAACATTCCAAAAGGCCATTATCATATTTAAAGCAGTGCTTATAACAGTTTTAATGGCTGTCATAACAGTCGTAATAGTTTGTTTTATACGTGGCCAGTTAGACATTACAAAGCTTATTAATTTACTAAAAATTTGAATTGCAAATGTTAATACTGGTTTTAATATAGAGTTCCAAACTGATTGAATTCCTTTAAATACATTTTGAATTATACTCTTTATTTTAGGCATATTAGCTTGAATAAAGGTTACTATTGATTTAACTACTGTTATTATTTTATTAATTGTCTGTGTCACAATATTTCCAACCTTAGGTCCAAATAAATTAGTAAATAAAGCTCCTATTCCTTGAGCTGCACTTCCTGTTTTCTTGAAGGTGTCTATTGCAGCTTTTGCAGCACCTGAAATCTTATTAAATACTCCCATAACTATATCTCTTATTCCACCAAAATTTGTAGCAAAAGCAACTGCGAGTAATCCAACTACTCCAATTATTATTTGAAGAGGTAATGGCAATTTAGTAAAAATTCCAAATATAGATGAAAAGCTCTTTGAAACTACACCTTTAATCTTTTCAAAACTTCCAGCTAGTCCCTGCAATGGTGCTGATAGAGAAGGAGTTAACGCACCAACTTTTCCCATTGATTGTTTAGCTATATTTAAGACATTAGATCCCTTACTTCCAATTCCAGCTGATTTTACAGTCCTTGATACTTTAGCACTATTTAATTTAGGAATTTTTTGAGCTACTTTTGAAGCCCGTTTTCCTATACCGTCAGTAGCTTTTTTGACCAAATCATTATCTTTAAAGGTTTTAAAGAAATCAGATACAGTACTTTTTACATTTTTAATCTCATCTTTCGCATTTATAAAATTAGTTGCCAAGTCTTCAACTGTTTTTGATGCATTAGATATTGATTTAACTACCTCTTTAGCTTTCTGTCCAATATTTTCAATAGATCTTTCCCCAGTGTTATTTGTAAAGGCTTGTATTAAATCCGAAACAGACGTTCTTACATTTCCTACTGCATCTTTTGTATCATTAAAGCTGTTTTTAACTTTACCTACTGATTCTGATGCTTTAGATATTGCTTGTACGCTTTCTGTTGCTTTTGAAGCCACTGGTGCTAGACCTTCTACTGCCTTTTTAGCTTTCTGAACTCCATCAACAGCCTTTCCTATTACTTGTCCGCCTTTATTCAAGACTCCTGAGGCTTTCCCCCCATTGGATTTAGGAAATTTCTGAGATACTTTTGAAGCCTGTTTTCCTATAAAATTAATAGATTTTTTACCCAAGTCAGTACCTGCAAAAGCCTTATACAAATTCGATGCAGTGTTTTTTACATTTTCAATCTCATCCTTTGTATTCTTAAAACTAGTTCTCATGTCTTCAGCTGCTTTTGATACATTAGATATTGATTGAACTACTCCTCTAGCTTTCTCTCCAATATTTTCAATAGATCTTTCCCCAGTATTATCTGTAAATGCTTGTATCAAATCGAAAACAGCTGATCTTGTATTTCCTACTGCATCTCTTGTATTTTTAAAGCTACTTTCGAGTTTATCTACTGATTCTGATGCTTTAGATATTGCTTTCACACTTTCAGATGCCTTTGAAGCTACTGGTGATAGACTATCAATTGCCTTTTGAGATTTTTGAGCCCCATCAATAACTTTTAATAATGCTGAATCTAGTTCAAACGGCATTAATCATCACCTCCTGAATACAAGGCTTCCATTTGTTTCATTTTATCTTCAACTTCTTGTTCAATAAAAGCACTGATGATAATCTTTTCTCCAAATCCCCTATTAATTGTTTCTGCTGGCCACTTACCATGAAGTTTCCAGCAGTAATATAAGAGGTTAACAGTTTCATCAGTGCTTATGAGTTTTTTATATCTTCTTTTTTGTTAGTAGATTCTACTCCTGAAATTTCAGTTACAGTATCTGCTAAAATATCAACTTCACCAGGTAAGAATATCTTATTCATAAGTTCCTTTGGTGTTGGAGCTTTGAAATGTTTCATAAGCTCTTCTGATCTAAGCTCTGGCACTCCTGCAAGAACAGTTTCTATTTTTGCCTGTGCTGTTGCAAATCCTTGAATATTTCCTTTCTTATCTACTTGAAGTACTCTTTCTTGAATTTCATTGTATCTCTCCATAGAAATAGCATTACATGTGAATGTAATCTCCATATTTCCAAGTTTAGCAAGCTTAAGTTTTACCTCCTTAGAAGGCACCTCAATTTTACCAGCATCTATTTTTAATAATTGTTCAACTAAATTCATAACTTTCATCTCCATTTCAAATTTAATAAAATTATAGATAAACAATGTTTAATCTAGGCTTATGCAATAGATACTCGAAGTAAGTAACTATTGTATTCCAATGAAACACTTCACACAATATGTCGCTTATTTTTACTTCAGCAATTTCTTAAAATTCGGTTAATATTTTTCTTAGTTCTTCTAACTATAAGTCTAGTTATTAAATTGCATATCTATAATTCAGTAATTTTTTATTTAATATTTACTCAAGCATCTGAACCAACAAAGAAATTAGATGCTTGTGTGTGCAATAGGCATCTGAAAATAAGCTGCAAAAAGCACTTAATGAAAGTTTGTTCCACTTTAGCTTGTCAAACTGAATAGTTGGAGCAAGCTAAAGTGGATGCAACCTTTCATTTGGTGCTTTCAGCGAAATTTTCATAGTCCTATGAAACACACACGTATCTAATTTCGGTTAGTCATTGCTTAACCCTAAGTTTTATTGTGGTTCTATTAAGTCTAAGAAATCATAGCCTGAGAAAGTAAATGCAATTGTATCTTCAACATTCTTTTTAACTTCCCAGTCTGCCAATGTTAATTCATCAAAAGTAACATCTTTAAGTACTACTCTTTCAGCGCCTACTGAATCTGGATCAGCTAATTTAGAAATTATAGTACATACAGTTTGCTTTCCTTGTTTGATGTTATCTTTCATTAAAATTGCCATTCTTGATGATATATGATGTAATTTCAATGTTCCCTTTCCTTCTATACCTGTTACTTTACTTCTCTTCCATAGATCCCTTGTAAAATTGACATCTACCTTTGTTAAAGTTACTTTTGCTTGAAGAGCTGACACCTCTGAAACATATTCTCCATTAATCCAAACTTCTCCCCAAGTACCATTTATAATATCCTTTGCTTGTGGCATAATAATTACCTCCTAAATATATATTTGAAATTTAATATCTTCTATTGCATCTAAAATAACAACTTGTCCTTTAACAAAAACTTGTGAACCAGTGTTACTTTCTTTTATTTCTTGATCTTTCATAGTTGAAATATCTATACCTTGGCTCTTTAAGTACGCTTTTTGTGCATCCAAATCAATTTCTGCTCTATTTTGCCCTTCAATACTGCTATCAAGCAATCCTTCAAGCTCTAGCCCTTCAAAATAACCATTAATAGCTGCAATGAGCAAGCACTTATGATCATAATCATTTGGATATTTTCCAATATAATTATCTTCAGCTGTTGATTTAATATCATCATGTATTAAATCCATAATATCTACTATCTTAATCTTTTTAAAATCCTCGCCTTTATTTTCAATAGTAGTTACAAAGCTATTTACAGCTCTATCAATTTTAACTTTCTTTCCATCGTTAATTAAAATTAATTTTCCTGCATCAATTGCTGCATCTCTTTCTTCTTTCTTTAGATGCGGAACATCTACTACTTCTGCAAGTGGTGCATAAGTAGCACTAATATTTAGCGAAGTTCCTGCTAGCATTCCTGCAATTCTTGAACAGTATTCTGCAGCAGTATAAGTTCTAGCTGCTGTTTTTATGTCGTCTGTATCAAAGTTAATTACTCCTTCACTATCAGCTGGACAATGTGGAAGTACTGCTTTAACTCTAATATCCTTAGCACTTCTTAATTGTTTAATCCATGTAGCAAAATCTGTTGCTCTTGAAGTAATATTTGCCTCTGTATCAGCCTTTCCATCTGCAGTCTGACCAATGCTTGGAACTACTACATAATCCCATTTAATAGTTTCTAAATAATTTTGAGCTTCTGAATAATTAGCTGCATCTGGTGCTTCTATATAAGCAATCACTTGTTTTGGTGGATTTTGATATCCTATCATGGCAAGTTTTATTTGTTCCTTATTAAAATCTGATAAAGCTTCTGGAATTTCATCTATAGTATCCATTTTTATTGGGTTACTATAGTTTGCCGGCATTGTATCCTTTAATATAAGTGCAACTACGCCTCTTGTTCCTCTCTTTGCTGCAGTTATTCCTGCTTCTTTAAAAATAATGTCTACTGATGGTTCTCCCATTTTTATTCCTCCTTAAATTTTAAAATTAAATGTGCCTGCTTTAGGGCTTTGAGGTGCATTAAAGTTTCTGTCTTGTGCAAGATCTATCTTGAGTTTCAAGTGTATTTCTGACATTTTTGCTCTACCTCTCAACTTTCTTATCTTTGCAGTTCTCCCTAGTACCTTTATATATCCATCACTAAATATTTCCCTCATTGTATCCCAAACTTCATTTTGAGATATTAAATCAACATTCATAAGCTCATCTAGCGGACCAAAGTAAATAATCTTCATAGTTATGGTATTCATATAACTATTTCTATTTAAGTCTGCTTGCCTGCTGGTAACGTAGCGAATAAAAAAAGAAGGTCTTACTATTTCCTTCTCTAACTTTGATGTATATATCTTTGTATTTGGGAATTTTTCAACTAACATTTCATTAATTGAATTAATTAATTCATTAATCATGAACCTCCTCCTGTAATCCCTATTTTGTTTTCTGCTTGCTTTTTAAAATTTCATTGCCAAGCACTCACCACCTTTTCATAAAGTACTTCCATTACAAAAAAGTACCCAGCCTGAAATTAACAAGCTAGATACTTTTTATATAGGAGATTTAATGTTTATGAGAGGGAACTTATCTTCTGTTCCCACTTACTATTATAAGCCTTCTTTTTTTTAATTTCTTACACACTTTCTCTAGTTTACCTATAATTTTCTTATAATTTTTATTTAATGAGGTTTTTAAACTTAATAGCAATGGATATATCCTTTTCTATTTCCGTAACTCTTTCCTTCTATCCTTGTTTCAATTATTATTATATGTTAACATTTTGTTATACAAATTTTTACTTTAAAGCTTAACATGATAAAACTTTAATATCATGTTAAATGCTTGACTATTAATATTTGAATCTCTTATTACTATTTTTTAAAGCTATATAAGGAGGACATATATTGAAAAAACTTAATTACATAATACTAGCAACATTAATTGCAGTATCTTTTACAGCTATCAGCTGCAACTCAATAGGCAAAAATGAAACTGCTGATAAAAACCAAACTACAGTTGAAAATAAAACTGAAGAATCAAGTAAAGATACAGATAAAAATGATAATTCTGAAACTCGCGGAAACTCTCCAAGAGATCAGGCAATTTTTGAAGAAAACGAAGAAAGAGATAATGCTGAAATAGATAAGAGATATAAAGAAGTGGATAAATCTAAACTGAATTATGATAAAACTAATTCTTCTCTTACATACTATGAAACTGAAAATAGCTTTGTTGGCAGTGAAGCTGGAATACCTAATGTAGATAATAAAAAATACAAAGATATATTAACTGACTATACCTATGCAAGTGAAGTAAATCCAACAAAAATAACCTACGAAGATTCAATAAAACTTGCTAAAAGCGTGTTGCCTAATGATATAAAAGAAATAAGAAATAAATATGATAATTCCACTGGAAAAACTTACATAGTTTATTCCTCTAATCAAGGTAATTTTGTATTAGGTCTTGCATATGATTATGACGAATCTCATAATCCTGGTTTCACCCCAAATTCCAAGAATAATACTATCGTTGGAATAGATTATATGAAAGAAATTACAGAACAATAAAGAAGGACTGTAGTAAGATTTGCATAATAGCAAGCCTACTACAGTCCTCTATTTTAAATTAGTAAAATATCTTGTTAATTCCAATTTCCATAAACAGGAGTATTACCAGAATTATATCTTATCCTGCAATCTATGAACATACCATAAGTATCATCAGAAATTTGATTTCCACTTCTATCATATAATTCTCTAATTCTAATATAATCTTGGTATATTGTACGACTTTGTGATCTCCTTTTATCTAATTAAATTTAAATTTTCTTTAACTTTAGTTATTGTTTATGATTTGTGGTAACTAACTCTGGTCATTTATGGAATTACATAGATTTAAGAAACCATCAAAATACCCAAATTTGAGATGATATTAAGTTATTAGATTCAATAAAGTTAGATATAAATTAAGCTTTCTAATATTAAAATTGGCTCTAAATATTTTATTATCTCAAAAAATCTTCCTATAAAGATTATAATTTTCAAAATATACCGATTCACCTTTATATTATTGGCTCTAATTAGTTCTAAAAATCTCAAAATATTTTGCTGGAACATAATCAGTTAACCACACTTTGTTTTCAGATAAGAAGAATTTATATCCATCTTTATTCATCTGCTCACTGTTAATTTTAAATATAACTAATTCTCCATGTCTTTTGCCTACTTTTGTGGCTGTTTCTATATCAGCTGATAAGTGAACGTATTGTCTATTCTGTTTTTTGATACCTTCTCTGCATATGCTATCCATAAACCTAGTTGCAGTTCCATGATATAATACTTTAGGCGGCTTAATAGCTTGCAATTCAAGATTAACTTTTATTGAATGGCCTTGATTCGCTTTAATTTTAGTTTTATCATTATTAAATGAATATCTTTGTTTACCATCTTCTGCAACAATTCTTTCAATATCTGAAATTGTTACCTTATATCCTTTTTTATTTAGTCCATTAATTAAATCAGAAGTACTAATATATCCATATTCATCTAAAGTCAGTCCAATTTCCTCTGGCTTATGCCTTAGTATAAGGCTTATAAACTTACTAATTCTCATATCTTTATTACTTATCATCGCTTAACACCTCATTTTCTATAATCTATTAGCTTATCTAAATCTATATACTTTTATTACAAACTCCATTTTAGACAAATAAACAAATATTATCTCGCGTAACTATTAAAAGAGATTTTTGATTTATTATGAATCTATTAAACAAACTAGAATTTATTATTAATAATTGACATATATACTAACTAATTTTAACTACTTCTTTAATAATTCGACCTAAAAATCAATTAACTTATATTTTACCATACTCTAAAATTACTTGAAAAACTTTATGAGAATGTATTCTTCTATTATGACATACATTTAAAGTCTTAGAATCCTGTAAATGAAATTCCTGTACGTTTGCCAGTTCCAAATTTCATCATGTATAATGATAGGGCAACTAATGTCTCTTGCATTAATTTGGCAAATGAAAGCTTTAAGTAGTACTTATATGTCTAGACAAAATATTTTATGACTTTTTCTTTTTATTTTACTAGAAATGGAGTACCGGAAAATGACTAAAAAACAAAGTTCTATTAAAATTACAATCAGTGCATTATTTATTATACTTATGGTAGGTACACTTACTACTGTAGGCTACATTATATTTTCTAATTGGAAAACCTCGTCAGATAATATTATAAAAAAATTGGAGAATGAAGCTAGCAATAATATATTAAATAAAATTGAGGCACTTGTTGGAATTCCGTTGAATACAAATGAACTAAATCATAATTTAATTGAAAATGATACCATAGATATGTCTAATAAAGAAAAACGTGATGCATTCTTTGCTGGAGTAGTGAAATCAAGCAGAGAAGAAATTTATAGCTTTAGTTACGGAATGGAAGATGGCAGTTATTATGGGGCTCGAAGAAATAAAGATAACAACATAGAAATATATAGGAGTACTCCACAAACAAATGGACATTCTCTTTACTATTCTGTAACTAATGATTTGCATGAAGGAAATTTTGTAGAAGATTTCGGAGCTTTTGACCCTCGTACAAGAGACTGGTATGAAATTGCAAAAGAAAAAAAGATGCCCATATTTTCACCTCTTTATAAGCACTTTGTAAAGGATGATTTAGCGCTTTCTGCAGCTTATCCTATTTATATTAAAGATGGTGCTCTTCAAGGAGTATTGGGTACTCATATCATTCTTTCAAGTCTAAATCAATACTTGAAGGATATTGTTAAAGATAATAACGGAATTGCCTATATTGTTGAAAAAAACTCAGGGGCTCTAGTGGCTAATTCTCTTGATAAGCCTAACTTTGAAACCATTTCAGGAAGCGATATAAGAAGAATCAAAATCGATGAAACCGAAAACAAACCTATTGCTGAAGCTTATGAAAATTATAATAAGACATCAAACACTAACTTTGTCATAAAATCAGGTGGAGATAAACTTCATGTGAAGCTAACTGAGTACAAAAGAGAAGGTTTAGATTGGCTAATTATAACAGCTATACCTGAAAGTCTGTTTACATCTGAAATAAATAACAATATTCAGACTGCAATATTTTTCTCAATTATTGCACTTCTTCTATCTTTGATTATTTATTTAAAGAGCACTGAGGTTATACTAAGGCCAATTAATCATTTGATAAATATTTCGGAAAAGTTTTCAAAAGGAGACTTGCATCAAAGAGCAAAAATCTTTAAAAACGACGAAATTGGAAAGTTATCTAGTGCTTTTAATAAGATGGCAGAAGAATTACATATCCTTATAGACAATCTTGAAGAAAAAGTTGAAGAAAGAACTATGAAATTAGAAAAAACAAATACTGAACTTAAGTACGCAAAAATAGAAGCAGAAAAAGCTAATGAGGCTAAAAGCGAGTTTCTTGCCAATATGAGCCATGAAATTCGTACTCCATTAAATGCTGTTATTGGTTTTAGTGAGTTGCTGAAAAATACAATAAAGGATGAAAAGCACAAAAGTTATATTGAGACTATAAATGTTGCAGGAAACAGTCTGCTCACTATAATTAACGATATTCTCGATCTGTCAAAGATAGAGGCTGGGAGAATAGAGCTGCAGTACAAGCCTCTAAAGCTTAGCAATATCTTTAGAGAAATTAAAAACATGTTTAGACAAAAGGCTAAGAGCAAAAATATTGAATTTTTACTCGATATTCAGGAGGACTTTGACGAGAGTATTCTTCTTGATGAAGTGAGAGTTAGACAGATACTATTAAACCTAGTAGGAAACGCTGTAAAGTTTACTGATAATGGATATGTGAAGCTTTCACTAAAAGGAACTACTTCCAAAAACAAGAGTAGTGTGGACTTTAGAATTTCGATTGAGGATACAGGCATTGGTATTGCTGAATGTGAAAGAGCGAAAATATTTGATGCTTTCAAGCAAGCATCAGGACAAAGCATAAAGAAATTTGGCGGCACAGGTCTTGGGCTCTCCATTACTAAAAAGCTTACAGAAATGATGCAGGGGAAAATCTTTGTTGAAAGCACTGAAGGAAAAGGAAGCACTTTCTATGTTGAATTTTATAATGTTCCAATAGCTGCGACTGAAGAACTTCCTGAAGATACAAGTACTGCTTATTTTAATAAGTACAACTTTTCTAATGAAAAGATACTTGTTGTAGATGACATAGAAACTAACCGCTTTTTATTGGAGGAATTGCTTTCAAAGGCTGGTCTTAAAGTTATAACCGCAGAAAACGGCTTTGAAGCAATAAAAATATTTGAGCAAGACAAACCAGACTTGGCAATTATAGACTTGATTATGCCAGAAATGGACGGTACCAAGTTGTCATCAATACTTAAAGAAAATCCAGAATTTTGCGACATTCCGATTATTGCACTAAGTGCATCTACTGCACAAGACATACCTAATGGATGCAAATTTGATGATTATTTGATGAAGCCTGTTAGCGCTGACCGGATATTTAGTAAAATATCTAAGTATATTAGAAATAAGGCTGAAAAAGATATGCATGTTTACCCTAAAACCAACAGTGAAAACACGATATCAATTATAATTGAGTCTGATAAACTTATTGATTTGAAGAATAAGGTTACACCATTAATAAAAAAATTAGAAAATTCAATGATTATAGGTAATGTAAAAGATTTGGCCCAAATATTAATTTCATTTGGGGAACAGCATGATTTGAAGTCTATATCTGATGAGGGTGAGGAACTGATTAGAAGTGCAGAAAGTTACAATATAATTAAAATTAAATCAAGCTTAAGTAAAATAAAAAGACTAACCTTGGAGGATGGACTGTATGAGTAACATTAATAGAGACTTGATATTGATAGTAGATGACAATCCAAATAATATACAGGTAGTAGCTACAATCATGTCTGAAAATGAATATGAACTGGGGATTGCAATGAATGCTAATGAAGCATATAAATTTCTTGAAGAAAACATTCCAGAACTTATTTTGCTGGATGTTGATATGCCAGAAATTGATGGTTTTGAGGTGTGCAGTACCCTAAAAAAAAGTTCAAAGTATAAAGATATACCCATAATATTTTTAACTGTAAAAGATGAAAAAGATGACATTGTAAAGGCATTTGATTTAGGAGCTGTAGACTATGTAACAAAGCCATTTAATAGAAAAGAATTAGTTTCTAGAGTAAAAACACATATTTCATTAAAAAAAACAAAAGATGAACTTAAAAAGAAAAACCTTGAGCTTGAAAGAACATTAGAAATGAAGGACGAGTTCTTGTCCCTAATATCACACGAATTTAGAACTCCTCTCAATGTTATTAGCTCAGCAATTCAAGCCATGAACTATATTTGTTCCAATGAATTGTCAGATAAAGCAAAAAAGTACTTACGTATGATAAGACAAAATACCTTTAGACAGCTAAGGCTTGTTAATAATTTGCTAGATATCACAAGAGTGAATGCAGGACGAATTAAAATTAATAAAAAGAATGTAGATATTGTGTTTTTGACAAAGTCTATCATAGAGTCAATATGTACATATGTAGCTTTAAAGTCCATTGATGTAACATTTGTACCTTTAATTGAAAAAAAAATTATAGGAATTGATGATGAGAAATATGAAAGAATACTTCTAAATCTTCTTTCTAACGCCACTAAATTTACTCCTGAAGGCAAGCCTATTATTGTAACTTTAAGTTCTATAAACGATAAGATATGTATTGAAGTTAAAGATAAAGGAATAGGTATACCAGAAGATAAGGCGAACATTATCTTTGAAAGATTTGGACAGGTAGATAGTTCTCTATCAAGACAGGCAGAAGGCGCAGGCATTGGTCTGTCGCTGGTAAAGAAGTTTGTTGAATCACTGGGAGGCAGCATATCTGTTAAAAGTGAGTTGGGCAAAGGAAGCGCTTTTACTATTTTACTTCCTAGTGAAACTATAATTGAGGACTATATGGATAAAGAACCAGTAAATTTATTGGATAATCGCCTTGTGCAAAATACCAAGATAGAATTTTCTGATATCTATTTGTGATGTATTTTTATGAAACTTCTCTTTAAATTGAAACCTGCTGATAAAGGTAAATACTTTTATCAGCAGGTTTTTAAATTTAATTTTACCTATTTTTCTGTATGCCAATTATCCAGACCATTTTTTATTTTTTGATATAAATAAATTATTACTCTGCAATAATACTTACCCTTCTATTTTTTAGCCATTCATGTAATTATTCATATTACAAAACTCTCCATAAACGCATTATTGTATTTAGATGAGTAAATCAAAAAACTTCTATATGTAGTAAACATATTACTTTAGGTTACTCTTCAATAAATTAATATAAATTATTTTCTATTTTTATATAAAGCATACATTCTCTACCGTATATCTACATGTAGAAATTAACTTAACACTAAACACAACATATGTAAATTAATCAATTTAGTTTGCAGCCATTAAACGAGGAAGGAGGTTCATATGAATTTTGATTATATTGAAAATCTGGTGAGAAGATGTAAAAATAATGATGAAGTCGCAAAAGAAAAATTAGCTGATGAGTTTAAGCCTTTAATCTATAATATCTCAAAGAAAACTTTTGTTGATGGATACAGCATTTATGATATTCAGCAGGAATGTTATAAATCACTTTTTAAATCTGTTTCCATGTACAATTTGGAGAAGCACAGGTTTGTTGCTTATGCTACTAATGCAATAAAGAATAATGTAAATGATTTAATTAGGAAAATGAATTTTAGAAGTTCCACTGACAGTAATGATGTTTTAAGTTTTCATGATAACTTTGAAGAAGATATCCCCTCACAAGAAATATCTATCGAGGCTTCATTATGTGAAGTCTGTGATTATGAAGATTTAAAGTCAGCTCTTAAAACTTTAAATGAAGAAGAAATTGAACTTATAAATTTTGTATTTTATAAGAATCATACTGTTAAGGAATATGCCTATTTTAAAGATATGTGCTACTCTACAGCCGTTTTGAAAAAGAAAACTATTTTAAGAAAAATATTTAATAGCATCCCAGTATATTATTAAAATCTAACAGCACCAAGGTTAACATTTACCTTGGTGCTGTTATTTTTATTTTACTGGAATATAAATTCCTAAAGAATAAAAAAGCCTAAAGTAAAAAGTATATTTATAACTATACTTTTCTACTTTAGGTTAAACAAATTGGTGGCTCACCCGGGAATCGAACCCGGGACACCATGATTAAAAGTCATGTGCTCTACCGACTGAGCTAGTGAACCAAAATAATAATTATGATAGGATACTTTTGCAAATAATTAAGCTAAATCAATTTCCTTGTAGCCTACTAATATTTTTACATGGGGTGAACGATGGGACTCGAACCCACGACAACCAGTGCCACAAACTGGCGCTCTACCAACTGAACTACGTTCACCATTATGGTGCGTTTTAAGGGATTCGAACCCCTGGCCCACGCCTTAGAAGGGCGTTGCTCTATCCAGCTGAGCTAAAAACGCATATTATTTATTATGTTGCAAACTCTTTAATTTTTTTGGAGCGGGTAGTGGGAATCGAACCCACCTTTCCAGCTTGGAAGGCTGGAGTATTACCGATATACGATACCCGCAACTAACCTGCTTGTTTATTATATGTTACATATTATAGGTTGTCAACACAAAAATTTAATTTTTTTCAAATAAAGTGCTGAATATTGTATTTTTTACCGCAATTTTACCTTATTTAGATATCTCTCACCTAGCAGTATCACAGGCTTTGACTTTTTTATTTACTGCATTAATATAAATTTATAAATATATTTAAATTTATATCACTTTGAGTATAATGCTTTTCAATAATAAGTTTATATTTGAAATTTTAGTAAGCAAACTGCTTAATAAATAATCTAATATTAAAACTTAATTATTTTATTTAACTAAATTTTAATATTAAATTAGAATTCACTCTCAATTATTTATTAGCCTCTTATTTTTTATTCCATGTCTTATTAAATTAAACCATAAAATAAAAATGTTAACATATGTGCTATATATATTTATAGTTACAGAGTATTATCCCGATAAACTGTATCTAATTACAGTACCACTATCTAACCAAATTCTAAATGGTTCAACTAATACTTTTTTCATTTACTCCCCTCCTAAATTTATTTTCATAGATAATTATTTCATATTAATTTGTTATTGCCTTAAATATTTTTTATTACCTTCTAAAAAATTCAATCATATATTACACTACCTAAAAGTTTTTAATTTAAATACTAACCTCTCCTTAAGCCACATTTTTCAAGCATATTCTGAAGAATATATATTCTTATATTCTAATATTCTAGAGAATATTAGAATATTCTCTATTTCTGCATATATCCTAAGTGAGATAAATGAAAATTCAAAAGATCTCTTCAAAAAAGTTATCCTGCAAAAAGTAAGATCCAAATTTTGCATCTGATTAACAGAGCTCTTTCATTTAATCTTTTATATTTAGAAGCATGCATTTCTTTTCTTTGATCATTCATAGAAAAAATGTATAAAAATTTTTATAAAATTTATTAAAGGAGAACACTTATGAGTAAAAGAAAACAAAATGAACTACCAAAAAATGATTTTGCACCAGATGAGAATGAAGAAATAATTGGTTTTACACCTGAACCAGTCATTTCTGGCAAGTGTATTTCATCTTTTTCATTTGATGATGATGAAGATGAAAAAAATACTGCTATGTCCAATAACAGCAGTAATAATAATAATAATAATTGTAGTTATAACAGTAATAATATATCGTCTATTAAATCTAATAATCCTACTCTAATCATCTCATTTGATGATGAAGCAGCATCTACCCAAAATGTTAAAACATCTAATTCTAATATTTTTGCAGATAATAGAAAAATTTCAGTAGCAAATGGCATGGCTCCACCTATTGATGGTGAATTCCTAGATATTAAACGAACTTATATGCTTAGATCTTCTACTGTTAGAAAAGTTAATAAATTAAAGAGCAGGCATCCTGACTTAAATACCTATGTAAGTACTATAGTGGACATGGCTATAGCTCACTACTATAATTACATAGTCAATGAAGGCGAAAAAAAAGAATGATCTACTAGGGTGTAATAGATCATTCCAAATACTGGTTATCATTTATTTAATAAGGGGTAAATAATGATTAACTATCTTATAAATTTATAATACTAGATGAATATGTCAATTGTATGACAAGCTATAATTTTCTAAATCAGTTCTTAGAATTTTGTAATAGTCTATTTTTCTTAACTTGCCATAATATATTTTGAATATAATTTCACCGCTTTCAAATACTATAAATTATGAAAGGTGGTGAGTATAATGAAAAAATTTATTGTCCCATTTTCTATTATTTTATTCTTATTGTTTAGCATGAATACAATAAACGCTTTTGCCGCTAGTAAAACTTTAACTCAAGGTCTTTATTCTCTAAAGGACTCAGGATTATCAGCAGGCGTTGATTATAATGTTCAAAATAATTCTTCTGGTAGAGCCATGCTTCTTATAGTTGATAGCACTCAATTAATACAGGAGTTAATTCGTTTTGAACCTAATTCTCGCAAATATACCATGAAACCGCTAAATTATGGGGATATAATTATAATAGTTACTGCAGGTAATTTAGAATTCTCTTAATGAGTATACTTATGATTTTATCAATACCTGCTGACTCATTGTCATCCAGCTATCTATTAATCTACTTAAGCATTTTGTATTAATATAATGATATATTGAACTAATTTTCATTCTATATTAAAACAACTTTTTATTGCTTTATACGAGACAAAATTATAATTGTAGTTATAATACATGCCGTTCCAATCCATTGTGATATTCCAAGCTCCTCATGTAACCATAATACAGACAATATAGCAGCCGATAAAGGTTCAGCTGATGATAATATGCTTGACTCTGTCGGCTTTATATAATTTAAACTTTCTAAGAAGCAAGTAAAAGCAATTAAAGTTCCAAATAATACTACAAATATAATAGCTAATATTGAATTAGTAGACCAAATTCCAGTGCAATTCCATGGCTGCTCAATAAAGCTGAAGGCTATTCCTCCTATTAACATCCCCCACCCAACTACTAATATGGATCCCCATTTTCTAAGAAGCAAGCGAGGTTGTAAAGTATAAAAGGCTGCTGCAAATGCTGATGCAATCCCCCAAAACAATACTAACCTTGAAATAGATATACTATGAATATTCCCCTTTGTAATGATAAAAAATGTCCCTAGCATTGCTAGTCCAATAGCAATAATTTCTTTAAGCTTAGGAATTTTTTTATTACGAATGGCTAAATAACAAGTAATTATTACTGGTGATGAATATTGAAGTATTGTTGCTGTTGCTGCATTCCCATATTTAATTGCCGCAAAATATGTATATTGTACTCCTAGCATACCTAAAACGCTAAAAAATATAAGACTTAGTGCATCATTCTTACTTTTCCATACTTCCCATATATTTTGCTCACCTTTCATAAAAGTATATAATAATAAGATTATTCCCGATGATAATAAACGTATTACAACAAGCCACTCTGGACTAAATCCTTTTTTCTGAAATAAGTATTGAGCAGCAGTACCTGATATTCCCCATAACATGGCTCCTATGATTACCAGTATTATTCCTTTTATCCTTGGCTGAAAGTTCACTATGCTTCCTCCTTTTTGTATTTATTCTTAATTAATCTATATACATTGCAAAAATAATCCTTCATCATAATTCTAAAAATATTGCAAGAATCTTAGCCCTAATTGTGCATTGTTAAATATGCATTATGAATTTCAACATATATATTATGATTTGCACTATCTATTGCAGCAAGTTGCAATTATATTGATTTAATCAAACAAATATGTAATAATTTTATTATTATTTCTGGCATTAAACAATTAATATATTATCAGAAATTAAAACTATATTAGCGAGATGATAAGAATGCAGGCAACAAGAATAGAAGTAAATGATGATTTGCAAGAAACAATAAAACATGGTTCTCATGATTTTCCATTAGCAATTTACACTGACAAATTTGATCTATTTGAAGATGGGTATATAAGATGGCATTGGCATAGGGAAGTACAATTTTCATATTCACTATATGATAAAGTAGTTGTATATATAGAAGATGAAGAAATAATCTTATCTCCAGGAGAAGGAATTATGATAAATTCAAATGTACTTCATCAAATTAAACCATACGATAATAGCAATTGTATGATGTTTTCTATTGATTTTGATTCAACTTTAATTGGAGGAAGTGAAGAATCACTTATCGAAAAGAAGTACTTATCACCAATTATTGAGAGCAATAATTTGAAGTTTATATCTTTAAAACTTGACGTTCCATGGCAAAAGAGAATATTAGCTCATCTGGAGCAAGTTTTTATATTATCTCATGAAAAAGCATATGGATATGAATTAGAAATGAAAAATTATCTAAGTATTGTTTGGCTAAACTTAATGAAAGAAATAAAAGAAGATATTAAAAGAACTGTACCTTCGGAATCAAATGATGATGAACGTGTAAAAATGGCAATGCAATATATTCAAAATCATTATGCAGATAATATTGATCTAGCTAGTATCGCAAGGGCTGCAAATATCAGTAAAAGTGAGTGCTGTCGAAGTTTTAAAAGAATTTTGAAAGTAACTCCTTTTGAATATCTAATGGAATACAGAGTTTCAAAAGCAGCAGAGCTACTTCTAAAAAATAAGGATTCCATTTCTAATATTTCTCTTGATGTAGGTTTTAATGGCATAAGTTACTTTGGAAAAGTATTTAAAAAATACAGGAAGTGCTCTCCATCTGAATATAGAAATAAATATTGCAACAGGTAAAGTAATTATAAAATATATACTATATCTACGGCGCTATAGCTTGCTTTTATTAATAACATGAGCATTTTATATATTTACGGAATATTATATATATAAAGAAACTCTATAGTAATATTTATAAAAATTAATCCGTAGGAGATGTAATTTATGTTAGAAAATAATAGTAATTATATCCTAGATAATAAAAGTGGTAAATTACAAGAAGTAGTTAGTATTCCTATTTCTTTATATAAATCAATGAGAGGAAGATACTTTGTAGGCCAGACAGAAACTTTATGGGTTGGTAATGGTTCAAATGCCTGGGCTGGTTTAGTAAATCCACGTAATTCAGATGTCAATTTATATGCAAATGTATTTACTATTTCAAATTTATCTAATGACTATTTAACTGCCCAAATATGGTTAAATACTAGTTTTCCTGAAAAAGCTTGTGTATCCCGTAAGACCTCTCCAACCAACACTGCGTTAAAGCCAATACCAAAAAACAAGGTAGATATTAGATTTATTGAATCTACTAGAATTGTTCCTAAAGATGGAGTTAATGTATATGAAAGAATAGTACCTCCTAATACAACATTAGTAGGTGAGGAAGATGGAAAGTTTATAGAATCTCCAGGTGGAAACTATACTCTAATTATAAAATCATCAAATTTAACAATTGATAAAGTAGTAGTGGCATTTGGATGGTGGGAAAAACCAATATGTAAAAAGTAGATTCTGTTAAATAGCTCGCCTAATGGTCCGCTCATATGAATAATTATTTTTAACTCGCATATAATATGATTGCTTCTCATTATGTTATTATTTATGGAATCCATTTTGACTCCTCAATTGGAGTCTTTTTTATGGAAAGAATTATTTATCAGAAATTAGAATTATTTAAACTTATCCTTCATATAATTAAAGGAAACCTCTTGAGTGTTATTTTTTTGTTCTCTTGGTTACCCTTCATTCATAGCTACTTTTTGTTTTAATCCATTCACTTTTGAGCCCCTTATTTTAGGGGCTTTTATTATTTCTTCCATGAATAATTTTATGAAATATTCGCAAACTAAAATGTCTTCATAATCAAATCAGTGCTCCATTTTTGATCTATTTAATTTTAAATATGTGATATTTACATTGTGCATTATTTAAGATATATTAGGCATGGTATAAATCCCCCACAAATATTAATTATCACATACATAAAAATGTCCCTTTATTGGGGCATTTTTACTATATTCTCATTGAAAATGGCATAATATGAGTTAAATTTATTTACCTATATCACCCCAGATTCTTTTTCATCAATATATGCAGACAATCTTCCTCTAAATAAGCTTCTCCCTGCTTTTCATACCCTTGTTTTTCATAAAATTCTGCAACTCGTGCCTGTCCTGACAACATTACGCTTTTTCCACCTTCTCGAGTAATACTATCTTCTGCAACATTAAGCATTTTGGCTCCAATATTTTTCCCTCGCCATTCCTTTAAAACAGCTACTCTTCCTATGATGAATGACTCTTTCTTAATATCAAAATAGATTCTACAGGTTGAAATTGGCTGTTCTCCTTCATACATAACCATGTGCTTAGCAATTCCATCAATTTCATCAAACTCTTCAACGAAGCCCTGCTCTTTTACAAACACTTCTACTCTTATTTTTTTAGCCTCTTCTGGTAAATAGTTATACTCTTTAATTATCATTTTATGACCTCCCCTTCAAAACAAAAGGCATCCAAAAGCTAACCTTATAGTGTGAAAACACACCGTACCTACGGCTGGCTTTTGTATGCCTTATAATACAATCATCCGGTGATGAAAGTATAAGCTCTTATTTATTTTTTAAATAAATTATATATAAAAATTTGTTGTAAGTCAATGAATAATGCTATTCAATTTTGACAGCATACCCATTAACTCCATTGCCTAAGATAACAGCTTGTTTTGCGTTAGAAGTATCTGTATTGGCAAGCTGAATATTCGTGGTCTTATCTCCTTCTAACGAAAGAAAATTATCTGTTCCATCGGGACATAGTACATTATTAAATTCATAACCATCACTATTTTTTAGCGTGAATACACTTCCCTGCTGTGGAAAAATACATTTCTGTTTAAATTTTAAAATACAACTAAATAATATACATTCTCTGTGAAATTTATATGAAATATTATAGATATTGTTGCTGCTGCTTATATCATTAGCTAGTTTGTAAAAACATTATTTATATATCTTTTATATCCTAGCAACATTGCCAATCATATACTACTTTCGAAAAATCCTTGTCCTTCAAAGCATTCTTAGGAATAGAAAAAACACAATTTCCAGAATCTCCAAACATAATTCCACACTCATCATCTATATCTAACTGCAATAAAAGAAAATCCTCATCACTAAAACCTAGGTAATCATTTTGTACAAAATATGGATAACCTCCAACTCTGCTGTCACAGCTATAGCAATCGTCACTCAGCTTCTCATACTCTTCTTCTGAAAGTTCATTCTTATAAGTCGTTTCAAACAGCTCTAGCGAAGAAGACATAGGCATCTCTCTTATTTCAAAATACATTTTTCCATTATTTAAAAAAGGAAGACCTTCTTTATATTCTTCACTATTTTCATAAGGATTTTCCTTTATTAATTGCGTTTCATCTTCTTCATAATTTTCTATATACCTTACGACAATAGGGCTTTCTAATCCAAACATATCATCATTTACAACAAAAAACTGCAATAGTCCTTTCTCTGGTAAATCATTCAAATTTTTAATTTCTGATAGATTTAGCTGTGCTAAAAATATCATAGGTTCTCCATCTTCATCTAATGGGTACTCTTCAATATTTTTAAGATAAGGACATCCTCCTAGTTTACTCTCCCACGGTTTTGTTTCTTCACATTTAAAAGTTATCTCGTTACTATACCTAAAAGTTCTTTTTATTATATTTTCATGTGCTTTTAAATTCTCAGGAATTTCGTATTTAATCATCTTCTCCCTCCAATATGTTTCAATATCTATATAATTTTTTCTTTATTATATACTCGCTTATCAATTATTTTATATATTTTCATCAGTCTATTATTCAGAATAAAATCCATTTTTATAAAATGCTAATTTAAGTAGATTATAAACTTTTTATAGTTAAAACTGCCATTAAAATTATAAAAAATACAGATATGTTTCTTCCAACCTTTGCTCCATAATTTTCTATGTATTTATGACCTATAAAAGCTGAAATAATAGATAACCGCAGAATCACTTATTACTTAGACCCATAAAATTTATATCCATCTTGCAACCTCTTCTAATGGCTTTCGTGGCCTTGGATATGGTGATTGATCTGAATATCCAATTGCTATTGCTGCTACAAGTTCATCTTTGCAATTTAACCATGAGCATATTTCTCTGTCACAATAAAATATGTCGCAAATCCAAAGAGTTCCTAATTTAAAATCCTGTGCTGCTAAAAGTAGTGTTTGTATCGCAGCTCCAATTGATTGAGTATCAGTAAGTAATCTATGATGATTATAATCTTCTTCAAAATTAGAAAAAGTATTAAATACTAAGATTACTGCCGATGCTTCATTAATTGAATTCATACTTAACTTCAAGCTACCAGTAGATTTATTCTCTTTTTTATTCTGATGTAGTGAATTCTCCATAATTCTTACCATCTCATCTTTTGTGCTATCCTGTGCAACAACAAACTTCCATGGTTGACGATTCTTTCCTGACGGTGCTTTAGTTGCTAATTCTAAGACCTTTTCTATTATCTCTTTTGGTACTACCTTATCTTTAAACTTTCGTATACTTCTACGCTCTTCTATTGCTCTTATTACATCCATACTAATCTCCTAAATTTAATACTTTTACTTGAATCATAAATCTACAGTTACTTATATTTATTTACTCTCACGAATTAACATACGTTATTATTTTCCCTATATCCTTCTTATCTGTAAAATCTACTGGTTTATCATAAATAGCAAGCATTCCTTTTTCATCTGCTGATAAATCTTCCTGCTTCTTATTTTTTATTTTCAATTTTAGTAATGTCATTAGAAATTTATCAAAAGAACTTAGTTTATTATAATTGAATCCACCTCTTAGATAAAAGAATTTGATATATTTTTGTTCATCTACTGTAAAGTTTTTATTTATTACTTCGTTTATAACATTATCTCTTAAAGGTGATGCTCCTGTTGCAAACACTACTAACCTCTTATCTTTAAGCTTGTTAATATTCTTTTTGATTAATCCTACCCCAATAATGCCTACTGCATACAAACTTCCACCATAAATTATAGTATCATACTTATTCAACGTATTAACATTCACCTTTGATGCATTAAAAATATCCGCTGATAACTCTTCTGCAATCCACTCCGCATATTTTTTTGTAAAGCCTGTTTTAGATTTATAGATTACTACTGTTTTCATTATCCACCTCTATCTAAGCAATTATATTAAATTACAGTTATATAAAGATTATCTTTTTCTTTGTAGACTTCATTAATTTCTTCTATTTTTTCATCAAAACTTGGGCTACTTTTTAGGAGCTTTATCAAGTTCTTTTTTATTACAAGCATGGATAGAACACAAAGCACAATTATACATTATAAAATCCTTCTTCCATTATAACCTTTTTTGAAATACTATGATTTACTAATGAATTCACCGCATAATTGTCTTCCATAATTAAATCAATTATAACATATATTGTTTATTTATTTTGTTGTATAGTTTCCATAAACTGTGTCAATAATTAAAACATAACTTCATATTAAAATAAAAAAGAGATAGCTTTTATTATCATCCACCTGATTTTTCGCTATCTCTATTTTTGCGTAAAAAAATAAAGATGAATCAGATATCTTACTCTAATCAATCTTTATTTTTATGTAAAACTAATTTTATGTTGTTATATTGCAAATGAGTCTTTTTTGTATTATACATAAAAAATAATGAATTAAATTTCTTCAATAATACAATTTTACAACTTACTATTGTTTTCTAGTAATTTATGACTATACACATATTGTTTATTAAATTTAACTCAAATCATTATTATCTCCAACGTTTAAGAGTTGGTAATAATGTTGTCATTTCTTTTCTTGCTTCTTCTTCCCCTATTACTTTTCCCAAAATCGGTACAATTAGCTCCACCATTTCTTTCATGGACATATTGGGATCAATAAATTTTCCGTCTTTATAGCAATTTGTACAATAAATACTCTCACTTCCATCTTGCTCTTTTGCTATAAAATGTGCATGCTCTTCATTAAACGGTAACCCACAACTCTGACACATCGCTACTTTTGTCATTCTTATCATTCCTTTCATATAATACACATAATTATTTAACCAACTACTCTTCTACACTTATTATAACATAGCTAATAAACATGCTACTATTTAATCATCACTAAATAATTATAATAATAACATTATCACCACTTATTCAAATATTTCTAATAGTATAATAATTATCTTATGTAATATTACATTAAATCTTTTTATTTTTATTGCTATCTGAAGTAACTATTTTCTCGTAATTTTATATAGTATATAATATAGAGAATATTTCTCATATTTAATTTGCAATCTGATCATGGTACCTTCTACTACTTTCTGCAGTTAGTTTAAATATAATAATAGCAGTAGTTTTTTATCTACTGCTTTTCTCCAATTATTAAAAACAAAAAATAGATTAAGTATTCCTACCCAATCTACCTTTAGTAATTTTTAATATGTTTAATTTATCCACGGTTATTATAACTGATTTACCTGAAAATCATACAGGTTTTGCATAATACGTATCATTATTACTTACCCAAATATTCCTGATAGGGAAGACGGACTGAAATTCCTGTTTCATCAAATTCGTAATTTGTACTATATAATGGATTTCTATTATACACATAGTTCATTCCAACATTGTAAAGAACTTTAGCAACCTCTGATGGGTCTTGAAATACGGAACCAGTCATCATGCCAGCATCAATTAATTCTCTGGCTTCTGGTATTGCCTCAATTCCAACTACCGGTATTGTTGGCGTATTCTCGCCTTTATTATAACCATATTCTTGTAATGCTTTAATAGCGCCTATAGCCATAGGATCATTATTTGCAAATATTGCTTCGATCCTATTTCCATATTGTAGAAATAATGCTTTAATAACTTCTTTAGCCTCATCTTCATTCCAATTACAAGCTCTTACTGCGAGCTCTTGAGTTTTTATTTTAGAATTATTAACCTTTAGAATAGGATACTCTGTTTCCTTAACTGCATCTAAGTTATTTTCCTGTCCCATTAGCATAATATATTGTAGTACATTATCTTTATTTTTATCCATAACTGATTTTTTCTCATTCCATAAATTAGTAATGATTCCTCCCTGCAATAACCCTGCTTCTTCTACCCTAGTTCCAACATAGCAACACTTGTTATAAGACTTTATAGCCTCAATAGCAGCAGGTTCTTTACTAAATAAAATTATTGGAATATTTACTCTTTTAACCTTCTCGACAACTTCTTGTGTGCTATGCGTTGTAACTAAATTCACTAAGAATAGATCAACACCTCTTTTTTTAATTAATTCATCTATGCTTGAATTTTGCACTGATTGATCATTTTTGCCATCATAAAAAGTAAATTTTATTTTCCCTTCATTCTCCTTTTGAATTTTTTCTAAGTTTTGACGTATTAATGATATATAAATATCATCAAAGCTATATAATAATACTGCAACATTAATTGGTCTGTCTTTACTGAAAATTTGGCTCGCATTAGCTATTTCTCTAGTACAAGATAACATTATAATTGTTATCATAAATGTAATAATTATATTATGTAATATCACATTAAATCTTTTCATTTTTATCCTCCGTATAATTCTTTATCTGAATAACATATAAATTTAATATATTCATTTGAAGATTTAAATCACATAATCAAATATATCTTATTTTATATTTCATTACAAAGATTTATACTAGGCATTTAGTGGGAGTTTACTTGCCTTAATTAATATTAGGGTACTTATACCACAGCAATAATACATTAAATTTATAATATATATTGCCAAAATAATCCTTCATTATAATTCTAAAAATATTGCGAGAATTTTAGCCATAATTGTACATTTTGAAATGTGCATCGTGAATTTCAACATATATAATCTCAACTTTAAATATAGTTTAATTTTTATTAAGCATTTAATTATTAATGGTAGAAATAAACTTATCAGTTAAATTAGATATCTTTTCATTCTTACGTGTACAAATAACAATCTCATTTTTTATATTAGCATTATCTACATAAATTCTGGTCAACTTCCCCATATCAATAAATTCTTTAGCAGCAATTGATGAACAAAAACTCACACCATATCCAGAAGTAGATGCCATAAGAGTTTCATGTAGCCCATTAAATTCAAGGGCTATGTCAGGTACTTTACTACTACTAATGTGGCAAAGTGATTCCAAAAGCACCCTAGCATAACTTCCTTTTTCCCGCATTATAAATGGTTCTAACATAATATTATCTAGACTAACCTTTTTGTTTGCATATTTATGATTTGGTGAAGCTACAAACCATAAATCATCATCCATTATTTTAATGGTATCAATTCTATCCGTATATTTCATTGCTCCACTCCCTAGAACTGCAACATCTACTTTATATGAGATAAGATGATCAATGGCTTCTTCAGTATTTAATGTATTAATCTCAACATTTATATCTTTATTCTCTTTCTTTAATTTAGCCGCCCACATTGGTATTAGAAAATTTGTTGAAAGATAATTTCCTGCTATTTTTAATGTACCATTTTTACCTTTTTTATAATTATCTATTAATGATTCCATTCTATTCTCTATTTTAAAAACTGCATCTGCTTCTTTTACCAATTGTTCACCTATTTCACTTAAACAAATGCCTCTGCCCCGTGGTAAGAATAATGTAATATCATTTTCTCTTTCAAACTTTTTAATTTGTGATGTGATTGCTGGCTGACTAATTTTTAATTGCTCTGATGCAACTGTTACACTTCCAGCTTTAGCTACCATATAAAACAATCTTAATCCATGTAAATTCATACTTTCTCCATTCATACATCTTATTTATGAATATAATAATAACATATATTATACATATAGATTTTGTTTTGATATACTCTCTTTATAAATTATTGCCGGCATTTTTTATACTAAAATATTTAGGAGCGAACTATGGGACAAACTATTTTATATTTAATTAGACATGGACAAACAAAATGGAATCTAGAAAAACGAATGCAAGGCCATAAAGATTCCCCTTTAACTGAATTTGGCATATCTCAAGCTCAAAAATTGCGTGATAGACTTATTAATGAAAAAATTGATTTAATATACTCTAGTGAAAGCAAACGTGCTTATGATACAGCTAAAATCATTCAGCATAATCGAAACATTCCTATAAACATAAAGAAAGAATTAAAAGAAATCCATATGGGAAAATGGGAGGGCATGAATCAAACAGATATTATTAATAAATATCCTGAAACTTGGGAAAATTTTTGGAATAACCCTTCTGTATATGTTCCAACTGATGAAGGAGAATCTTATGAAGAATTAAAAGCTAGGGTCATCCCATCAATTGAAGAAATTATTAATTTAAATCAAGGCAAAAGTATTGTTATTGTTACACATAGAATTACCTTAAAAGTTATCATGTCACATTTCATAAATCAAAATATATGTGATATTTGTAGAAATCCAGATATAGAATCGGCTAGCCTTTCAAAAATACACTTAGAAAATGGAGTCTTCAAAATACTATTATACGGAGATATATCTCACTATAAATAGAAATTATTTAGCCTAAAATACTTTTATTTTAATTAATATAATGAAAGGCAGATTAAACACCTCTATTTAACCTGCCTTCATCTCTTCTTTTAAATCAAGCTGACTTTTTTCTTAATTATCCCTTCATTTTTAGCTTGAACTAATAATTTATTATGTATCATTCTAGTTTTATTTATATCCACTAGAAAATCTTTATTATCCTCATATATAAGGTCTTTATATTCTGTAGCTTGATCATGTAGAACTTCTAATGCCTGTAATATTGTTAACATTTCAATCTCATTTAATTTTATTTCCATATAAACCACCTGATAAATTTTATTTCAAATTATCTATATGGCTATATTCGTAAATTTATATAATTACTTTTACTTTTTCGTAACAAAAATTACGACAAAAAAATACAGCCAACTAGTGGTTGCACAATTAATTAAGGTATACTAATGAAAAATTTTTCACAAGATTTATTATAATATGTTTTTCTGAACACTAGCTTAACAGCTAAAATATTCTTATTAATTCTCTACTATAAATTTATCTTCATTTAAAATATGCTTGTCTATCCAATCTACAACAAATTCTAATATCTTCTTTACTGACTCATCTTGATTTAGATCTATTTCGTATAAATCAATATTATCAATGGATTTTATAAAATCTTCATGTATTACTTTATGTGATAAGAATTTTTTATATCCTATACTCAACATATATTCCTCTTCAGATTTAAAATGAAATATAGTATACTCTTTTAATTCCCCAAGTATTTCAGTAATTCTATCATACTTATCAAGTATAAAATCATTTGTTAATAGTTTATAAGCACGATCTGCTATTTCAAATAATTTTTCATGCTGCTCATCAATTCGTTTTACCCCAATTTCATAATCCGCTTTCCATTTTACCATCAAATCACCTCAAGTAACAAAATTCTCTAATATTTTATCATATTGTGGCAATATATTATATATTCTTAATACTTAATGACTTTGGAAATATAGAGTGTACTTAAAAATCGCTTTTATTCAAACAGTAATAAACCTTATCATCATTCGCTTTATCATACTTAAATCCAGATTTCTCAATTACTCTTTTAGACTGATTATTGTTTACAAAGTGAGAACATACAATAGAATCAAGCTCTTCTTCATTAAAAGCATAATCAAGAACTTGTTTAAACGCTTCTGGCATTAAACCCTGTCCCCAATATTTTTGTGATAAAACACATCCTATTTCTTTTGAATTTATATCTATTCCTTCTGAATATTTGTGTAATTCAATCCATCCAATTACTTTATTAGTATTTTTTAATTCAACTGCCCATAATGAATCAGAAGAATCTATGATAAATTGCTTCAATATCTTTAAGCTCTCTTCTTTGTTATTCTTCACACTAAAGCCTGCTAAATTCGCAACTTTTTCATTTGACATAAATTCATGTAAGTTATCTAAATCAGAAATTTTCCACGGTCTTAAAACCAATCTATTACTCTCTAATATTCTCATTTCTAATTTATCCTCCAATATTTTGTCTAAATTGCATATTCACTTCAGCAAATAAATATGACTTATATTTCCATACTTACTAATTCTTATAAATTCCCTTTAGAGTATATTGCTCCCAAATATGTCCATCCATTTCATGATATAATTCATTTAATAAAAATCCTTTTTTTAGATTTAGCAGTTTATCTAAAGCAAAAACATGAAGCTCATAAACATGTGCTTTGTCTGGTGGTGTCATACCACCATAATAACAAGAAAGTTCTTTTGATTGCTGATTACCCTGCAAGCTAGTCCAGCTATTTGTGCCTTGTATAAAATCCTCTGTTGTCTGGCTCTCATTATCTTTCAATTCACTCCTTGTAATATTGGCTGCAAGCCAATGTATCCAAGCAAAACCTCCTGTTACTGGATAGGCATCTTTATCTTCTAATATTATTGCAAATGACGCAGTATTTACTGGAGCATTTTCAATTTTTAATGGAAGAGAAAAAGTTGGAACTCCATTCTCATTAAAATGTTCTCCACGACTGCCATATTTATCTTGAATAATCCCATTTATAATACCTGCACTTGTTGCTATCATATATATTACCTCCAAAGCTATTATTTATAGGCAAATTATAGCAAAGAGCTTTTATAACGTAAATTACTAACTTTTTTGTGGGTATTACTCTGGAATAACCTTTTTTTCAATCAATGTCTTTTCCATACCATGTTCCTTTAAGTAATCAATCCCAATGGATTGCATGATTTTTAGGGCATCTATAATCTTTATTCCCATATCTATTGTTAAAGAGTATTCCACACGAAGAGGGTAGCCATCAAATGATCTCTTTTCCACAAATCCATAATCAATTAATTCTTTTAATTGCTCTAATAGCATTTTTTGATTAATCCCATCAATATCTCTTTCTAACTTAGCTAATGATGTAGGACCTAATCGCAATCGCCATAATATAATAGATTTCCATTTTCCTTTAATCATATCGTGTACTAGTTCTAAAGGACACGTATATTCTTCTCTTATTTTCATTGTATCTCCTAAAAATAAATTCTTATTTATACTACCTTTGCAGGTAATTCACTTTTATATAATCAATCCATTTATCTTGAAGCTCCTCTTCTGTCATTCCAAAAATCTCCACAATACTATTGGGTGTCTTTATTAAGTTTCGCAACTTTTCATACCCAAATAGTTTAATTATTGATTCTACTATGGTATATGAGTATTGATATCCATTACGTGCAAAAAAAGTTTCAAAATCCGCTCCTGTATCTAGTTCTTTAAATGTAGGAATAATATTATTTTCTAATCCATTTTTGACAGTTTTTATTATCCAGTTTTCATTATTGTCTTTTGCTTCATAACATGCTATTCCTTCATTTAGCCATCTAGGTGTATTATCATTTATCTTATTTACTATCATGTGTACAAATTCGTGAACTGCTGTATTTAATACGTTATAAAAATCAGAACCTGGTGGTGGATTTAAAGGTGATGCTATTACAATTTTCCCCACCCCAATTCCGCCTCTCACCCAGTCAGGCGCATTTGGAAATCCTAATGCAATATGAAGTTCATTATGGTCTGGGTGTATTTCTATAGTTAATTTTTCGTTAAGTTGCATATTTAAGTTATTAGTAATCCTATTATAGTTATCTTCAAGGACATTAGAGACTTTATCTATACATTCTTTATCAAATTGAGTATAACAAATTATGAAATTTTGAGTTTCTTTTCTTAAATTTAGTTTATAATCTTTCTCTCTATTAACATTTTTAATTTCTAGATTATCTAAGGATCCCTCTACTTTTCCTGCCATTTTAATTTTACCCCTTTAATGATATTTTTACATATAAACACATATCTTTATGTAGAAATCATATTTATTCAATAATAATACAACTTCTCTATATATTAATTTTAAATTTTCAATAATATTATAGAATTGTATATTTGTTTCATAACCATTCTAACTATCTTTCTATACAAATTTAAAATAATTAATTACAATAAGAATCATCAAAATAAAAAATATAAAATAATCAGAAACCATTGCAAACATCTCATCTTTTCTTCTCATCTTACTAAAAAGATGTAAGCAACCTGCTAGTCCAAAATATATTCCACCTGCTACAGCTGCTGTTAATTGAAATTCTGGAAACGGAAGTGATAATATTCCAATCATGCCTAAACTTATATTCGCAAACCCAACTTCCCTAACAATGCGAAAACTGTTCTCTTCATTTACTTTAAATATTTCTTTTGCTGTAAATGAAGGATTTATTGATTGCTTTAATCCTGCTGTAAGTAATCTTAATCCAACTCCAGAGAAAACAAACCATTTAAAAATCAAGCTAAAAGGACCAATTTCAGATTTATTAATTAGAATATTAACTGTAGACGCAATTACAGGTAGAAGTATAAAAAATATAATTACTGATATTTCATATAAATCAATTTTCTTCATTTATTCTCTCCCTCCTATATTTAAATCTTTGTATATAATGATAAATCTGTAAATAACTTTTAGATTGAAATTTAACGATATTTGCGATAATAGAAGTAACTATCACTCTCCATATTAGGTTGTTTGTGACCAATTGGAGTTCTTTTCTCAAACAATTTAAATTGCGCTTTTTCGGCCACTTTACATGACGCAATATTTTCACAATCGATAGTAAGAATCATATATGGAATGTCTGATACGCTTATGCACCATTCATACAATGCTCTTAGTGCTTCTGTTGCATATCCATTTCCAGCATGATCTTCATCTATAAAATATGCCATTTCAACTTCATTTAGTGTATCTTCTAATCCCATTCCAACCATGCCAATTAACTCATCTGTTTCCTTTAATGTCACAGCATATCTTTTATTTTCATAAATATCCTTTGAATCCTTTTGTGTCTTAAGCCAATCAATGTAGCCTGAAAGCCTTCCTTTAACAGTGCTATTTTCAGACCAGTCTTTCATAAACCTTATTACATCTTTTTGCCATATGATTTTCATTAAATTTTCTTTATCTTTATGTTGAAAATCACGAATAATTAATCTCTCTGTATTTATTAGCATATTTTTCACCTCATCTTAAAATAATACTTTTTTCATTCTCTTTATTAATATAAAACTCTCTATAAAAATATAAATTATCATAATAATTAATGGCATAATTAAATTAGCTATATTAAAATGCATAAGATCTAAATATGCTGTTGAAACTTCATTTATAGGAGGAAAAATCCACATCACATATTTTGAATATGGAACCTCATTAATTACTGGTCCTTTAATTATACTCATTAATACAATAAAGATTGCACCTAGTATGGCCATTTTTCTATTTGATATTATTCTTGGTTGCAATAGCATTCCAATTAATGCTCCTATTATTGATAAAAACATGTGGATAATAAATGAAACAAATATATCGCTGAATGTAACAGGATATTTAAAAACACTACAAATAGTAGGAATTCCAATAGACAGTGTAGAAAAAAATAATCCTACTACACCCATAAAAATAATTTTAGATATCCAGTAGCGTGTATGACTCTTTAACTTTAATATTAAAACTTCTTCCGCAATTAATTCTATATTGCTGCAATAAGTAAAACCAATCCATGTCATTAAAGCAAAGAGAAAGGCTGCTGAAGATACCATGCTGCCTACAATATCAAGGAATGCTACGGAATAAGAAATTGCCATATATATTATAAAAATAAAAAAAGGCATTATATATTTATGAGACTTCATGTACATTTTAAAATTATATTTTAATACTGATATTAACATAAGTTACGTTCCCTTTACCTTTCAAAATACTTTAAAGTATAGCCACTATTGATCATTTCTGTTAAAACCCTATTGCTTTCACTTACTTTTGTTTTAAATTCTATATAATCTTCATTTTCATGATAATCGTAGATACCCTCAATATTTTGAGTTACAAAGGATTTATCTGCTTCTTTTCTGTAAAAAGTCATTGAAGCATATTTATCAGAGCTAATATCTGTCCTTTTGATTTCGAATATTTTAGAATCTTTAACCTGTAATATTCTACTAGATAATTGATCTATTAAAAATACTTCGTGACATGACATTATTACTGTAACGCCATCTTTTATAAGCTCTCTTACCATTCTAATAAACGTTTTTTGTGAATCACTGTCCTGTCCAGATAGTGGTTCATCTAATAACAAAATATCTGGTTTTGACAAAAGTGCCTGAACTACCGAAATCTTCTGCAGGGTTCCTTTAGATAAGTTTTTCATAGAAGTGTTTATCATATTTTCTAAGTTAAACTCCTTATATAAGTAATTAGTTTTCTTCAAAAAATCATCTTTTGATATTCCTTCTATTTCCCCTATTAGCTTAATATATTCACCTGCTTTTATATTAAGCTGCGAAAAATTCTCCGGAATATAATTAAATTTAAGATTTTTGTCTCGAATAACCTCACCAGAAGTTATACTTGTAAGACCGCACAAAATCTTTATTAACGTGCTTTTCCCCATACCATTATGCCCCGTTAAAGCAATACTTTCGCCTTTCATTATATCTAAACTTATATCATCAAAAATTAATCTATCATCATATTTTTTCACTAAATTTTTTATTTTTATTATTGGTATATTCATAATATGCCCCCGTTTATCATAATAAGCATGACCATCTTCGTATTATACCACTTTTTACATAATAATAAAAATAATTACAAAATCATAAATTTAATATACAATTTAAAGCTTAATTTATAATGGTTCGATATAACCATTTATTAAATATACCATGTTATATAAATTCTAAAATAGTAGCTCCACTAATTGGCTCTACTATTTTGGAATTTGTCCTATTTCTTATGATCTATATTTTAGACATATTTTAATGCTAAATTATCCAATTCAGTTTTCAATTTTGAATTATTAAATTTAGCTGCAATTGGGAAAAATATCTCTATAGTTTCTTTAGCCTTTTCATTCCATCTTTGTGAATCCATAAATTCTATTGTCCTCATATTATGAAGACGATCTGCTAATTTTATCATAATAGCATGCTCATCAAAGGATTCTTTATTTATTATCTTTGAATATCTGTCATTAAAATTAGTTACATCATCTATCATCTTTGCAATTTTTACTGAGAAACTTTCTTCTACTTCTTTTAATGTCACTCCAGTTTTTTCTTCAATTATGTCATGCAATAAACCTGCTATAATTGTTTCTTCATCAGCCTCCATTTCAGCTAATATGATCGCAACATTGATAGCATGTGTGACATAATCTTCACCTGATTTTCTCTTTTGACCTTTATGAGCTGATAAAGCTAAATTATATGCCTTTTCTAACATTTTGAAATCATCAAATATTTTATTACTTCTAATAGTTTCAATTAAAAAACTATATAATTCTTTTGGTTCTTTATAATTTTCAGTCCCTTTTAAATATATATTCGCGCTTTCATATACTTTATTTTGCTTCATATAAAAATCACCGCCTTCAAATAATCTTTGAATATAAATAGCATGAATAAATGTAGGTGAAAAGCCATATTTTCTTCTAAAAGCTTTCGTAAATCCACTATGAGTTTCATATCCATACTCAATTGCAACATCTAGTATTCTTTTTCCTAGCATAATATCTTCAGTAGCCCTAAAAAGTTTTCTATCCTTTACATACTCCATAAGAGATACACTCATTTGTTCCCTAAATATCCTTGAGAAATGATATGTTGAATATCCCATTTTTTTAGAAATGCATTCTACTGTTAGCTTTTCTGTAATATTATCTTCAATATATTGAAGACATAAAAGAATAACCTCATTATATTTCAATGCTCTCCCCCCTTAATTCCACGTGGTAATTATATTATAAATCTATTACTTATTTATTGTTGTTCCACTTTTGCTATAATAATGATAAATTGAAATTGTTGTATAAATCTATTTACTTATTACAAATAAGTAAATGAATTTGTAATAATCAAAGAATAGCCTGACAATAGCATATATTGAACAATAAAATAAACCCAACAGAAAACTTATATTCTCTGTTGGGTACAGCTTTATATATAAATAATTATTTTGCAGTTCTAATACATATTTCATTAAAAATAAAGGATGAACTATATTATTTAGGACTTATATAATATTAATAATTCTATTTCAAATTTTTACCAGTAAATGCTAAAGGTAGAATTTCTTCTAATGTATGTTCTAAATATTCTTCTGTGCTTTTAGCAATAATTATTTTAAAAGTCTTTAGATCACAGAACTCTGCCATAACTTGCCTACATACTGCACAAGGTGCACAAAAATCTCCTTCACCAGGTTTTACCCCTTTTTTATTTCCTACTACTGCTATTGCAATAAATTCTTTTTTCCCTTCAGAAATTGCTTTAAAGAAAGCTGTTCTTTCTGCACAGTTTGTTGGTGTAAATGCTGCATTTTCTATATTACAGCCCTGATATATTGTTCCATCATCACAAAGTAAAGCCGCACCTACATTAAAATTAGAGTATGGAGTATAACAAAACTTTTGTGCCTCAAATGCTTTTTCTATCAATACTTTTGCATCTATCATATTTTATTACCAAACCTTTCTTTAAAATTCCAATATATTACTATATATTAAGGAATTAAATTGTACCACTATTATACAAGCATGTAAATATAATTTAATATGATTTAATATAGATACTCAACTCTTAACTTAGACTTATGCAATACTTCACTGAAAGTAGAAACATTGTTATAGTGCATTTTCTTTGTATTTTGCTCCTACATCTTCTACTTCTCTCCTAAATCTTATAATCTGTTTTCCATCAGAAATAAATAGCCCTAATAATGTTAAGATAATTCCTATAATTGAAATAAAGGTTATTTTCTCATGTAAAATAACAGCAGATGAAGCAGCGGTTATTACAGGTACCATATAAATATATATGCTTGTTTTCACTACTCCCAAAATCTTAACTGACCAATTCCAAGTTACAAAGCATAATGCAGATGCTCCAAAACCTAAATATAGGATATTCATTAGATTTGATACGTTAGTAAATCTATATAATTGAAGCTTAAAATCACAAATAAATATGGCAGGTATCATAAAAATTAATCCATAGAAAAATACTTTGCGAGTACAGATAATGGTATTATATTGAAATTGACTAATTTTCTTCATGACAACAGAATAAACCGCCCATAAAATAGCAGCAAGTATTGCTAATATATCACCAAATGGATTTAATTTTAAAACAAATTTTCCGTTAAACTCGATAAGAAGTATCCCTATTATTGCTATTGTAAGTCCAATGAAAAAGTATGATGTTAACTTTTCATTATCTAAAAACAGATTAGCAAAAACAGCTGTAAAAAATGGAGCAATTGAAATAATTACACCTACATTAGTTGCAAGGGTATAGTTCAATGCGATATTTTCACAAAGGAAATACAAGGTTACTCCTGCTAACCCAGCTGCTGCGAAATAAAGTTCTTGTTTCAATTTAGCCTTTTTTATATGATATGGGCATATGCAAAGCAATGTAAGATATCCAATTATAAATCTAAAGATTAAAATTTCAATTGGTGTAAAATCTTTTAATAATACTTTAGTTGAAATAAAGGTTGTCCCCCAAATTAATATTGTCATAACTGCTGATAAATGACCTGCCCTAACTTTGTTATTACTCATTTTCTTTACTCCTACATCTATTAATAAAAATATTCATATACTGCTTTGGCGTTAATCCAATCAACTTTTTAAAAAAGTTTGTAAAATGACTTTGGTCTGTGAATCCTGTTTTGAATGCTACTTCTATTGGAGTAACTCCTTGTTCCAGCATTTTTTTCGCCTTACTAATCCTAATTGTTTGAAGATAATTATATGGTGATATTCCCTTTTGCTTAGTAAAAGAATGTAACAAATAATATTTACTTAATCCAGTTAAATTGCTTAATTGATTTAATGTGATATTTTCCATATAATTATTTTCTAGATAATCACACACTGTCTTAATTTCCACACTAGCTTCCTGTATAGTCATTTCAGAAACTGGATTTGAATATTCCCTTATCAATTGCTCAATTATGAATAGAAACAATTCCTCTTTTTTTAAATTCCTCTCCTCCTCCATTATCATAAGATGTAACTCTTTTAAAGAAGATGTAAGTTCATTACGGAATAAAACAAATTCCATAAAATTAGGCAGATATTCTTTTCCTGTTATTTCAAATGTGATTTTTTTCATAACATCTTTCTTAATATTAATGCACCTATAATCAAGCGCCCTGTCATCAATTTGTTCGCATGTATGAATATCACCAGGATTGAACACTATTAAATCCCCTGTTTCTATAATGTACTGCTTATTTTTGCAAGACAAATATCTTTTCCCATTCTCAATAAATCCAATAACATAATAGTCGTGAAAGTGATTTGGAAACTTCTGCATGATACCTTTAAAGTTATAAGCCTCTATGCTTAGCTCTGTATCAAAACAAACAGTCCTAACTTCGTTTAACATCTATTTTCCTCCTTTCCTTATGTCTATTTTCTAAGAATATCATAGAAATTAAAATAGTTCTTGTATGATGTTGTTCAACTTTTTATTTACCATGATTTCAGAAATTAATATGTACAATAATAGATTTTTATATATTCTTGCCACCGCTCATATGGAAACCTTTTAAATATTATGATATAATTTCCATGTATAATTCAATAGTTTTGTGGGCTACTGGTATCACTTACCTCTTTTTTTGAATGGAGGTGATACTTATCAGTAATGACGTTTTAACATTACTATTTCAAGGTGGATTATTCTTAATATCGCTGTTAACATTGATAGTGGTTCTTATAGAAAAAATCTCAAAAAAATAGTAGCCCCAGGTTCAATTGGAAGGCTACTATTTTTTAAATAAAAATCTTAGTGATACCAGTTGCCTAAGCAACTAGAATTATATACTATAGTGAAAAGCATATTGCAGTATGTTTTTCACTATTTTCATTTTTATACTATTTCCTTACACTATATGCAAGTTTTATTAAATAAATCATAGATTTAGACTCTTACTTATATTATATCAATTTTCACTAAAAAATAAACACATATTTTTATTGAAAATTACCTCTGTAAAGGATCCTGTATATTATTATATTTACTAAAGTTATTAGTCTTACTCAGTTATTTCTATTCTATTCCCATCTGGATCCAAAATACAACTTTCATAATATCCATCTCCAGTATAGCGAGGTTCACTTACTACTTCATAACCTGCATTTCTTAATGACTCAGTAAGATTATTAACTTTTTCAACACTGCCAACAGAAATGGCAATATGAATTAATCCAATATATTGATTAATAGTATCATTTAAATTTGAAGGAATTGTTGGCATCTGCATAACTTCAAGTCTTGCTCCTGAATCAAATTTAATAAAATATGATTCAAATTGTTTTTTATGATTAGTATATTTATCTCCAGCAACTCCTTCAAAATAAGTAACATAAAAGTCTCTTAATTTTTCTATATCCTTAGTCCATATAGCCACATGTTCAATTTTCATATTTACACTTCCTTTACCTTTAGTATTAACTTTAAATTTCTGCGCTAATTTATTAAATTTAATTAAACGTTGTAATCATCAACATCGAACTCATTGTTTTTATAATAATATTTGCGGTCTTCTTCTGTAATCTCGCGTACAACCTTACATGGATTTCCTACTGCTATCACATTATCTGGAATGTCTTTAGTCACTACACTTCCAGAACCAATTACAACATTATTCCCTATTTTAACACCTGGATTTATTACAACACTTCCACCTACCCACACGTTATCTCCAATTATAACGTCAATTCCATACTCATAACCCGAATTTCTTGACTCTGGATGAATTGGATGCCCAGCAGTATAAATTGATACATTAGGTGCAAACAAAACATTCTCACCTATTATTACCTTCCCTACATCTAATATCGTGCAGTTATAATTAGCAAAAAAGTTATTGCCCACTTCAATATTTTTACCATAATCACAGTGAAATGGCTGCTCTATGCAAACTTTATCACCAGTCTTACCTAGAATATCTTTAATAAGTTCCTCCATTCTATTCATTTCATCTGGACGAAGTAAATTATATTCATGTATTTTTAGCTTATTTTCCATTCTTTCTTCACCAAGTCCATCTAACCAAGCTTTATATGGTAATCCTGCTAGCATTCTTTCCTTTTGATTCATCTTTCTATTCCCCTTTTCTTTATCTATATAATTATTTTATTCTTCACCTTGAGGTACTTTGTATTTAAATATAGCAATTAATATTAAAGAAACACTATACACAACTGTAAATGCCAATGAAAATGCTATTCCATTTCTCATTGTTGCTGAATATATCATTCCTGCAATAACTCCTGCAATGCCTTGTACAAAGCTAATAAATGATATTCCTTCTGCAATTAGTTTATCATCTAAATGCCTCTGTGCAAACGCAAATGGAACAACTTGATGTATTCCAACTCCAATACCAATAATTGCAGTAGATAATATGATCACAAAGTAACTTGATATAAACAATGTTAATACATAAATAAGTGTTCCTATCAAAATAGCGCCTGACATCAGTATAAAAATTGCCTTTGTACAACCTTTCTTTGAAATATATATGCCAGAGGCACTCGATAATATCATAACAAATATATTGCAAGGAGCAAGAACAACAGCACTAATAGTAGTGTTTGCTCTTAAAACTGTCTGTGCATAAAGTGGTATGTAATTACCACTACATGAAATGCATGTAGCTATAAAAGTAATTAAAATAATTGTTAAATATCCCTTTTGTTTTAGTAATTTTACAATAAATAATTCTTTTTTATTGCTTCCATTTATATGAAGATTTTCTCCTTTATCATATTCCTTTATGCTGCTTTTTATAATGATTCTATTTTTTGTTTTACTTCTTGGCATAAAAAATCCCACAAATATCATTCCAATTATAAATAAAGGAAACAGTATAGCAAGGGATATCCTCCAACTCCATCTCTCTGTAAATATTCCACAAAGTACTGGACCCAAAATGAGCGTCAATGAATAAACTGTCTGCATAATTCCAATCCTAACTGGATACTCTTCTTCAGATACTATATCGTTTATCATTGTAAATACATTTGCAAAAAATAGTCCCCAAAAGAAACCTGAAGCTCCTCTAGCAATAAGAAATACAGTTCCATTTGATGCTGCTGCACTAATTCCAACGCTTAAAGCAAAAGCGCCTACACTCCATATATACAATTGTTTACGTCCAAAATATTCTCCTGCTCTACCAGACATAAGTAATGATATGCTTCTTGCTAGTGGTTCTATTACAAACATAGCATTAAACAAATCTATCCTGCCATATTCACGAAAAGCTGTAGCCGCATAAATTCCTGTGCTGCTAACAAGGTAGGATGTACATATATTTATTATAACAAGTCCAATAAATACTATATTTGCTTTATCTAAGTTTAGTCTTTTGATTTTCATATCTCTTTTTCCACCTTTTGAATATTTGCCATTTTCAAATTGCTTTATGAGCCTGTCTATATTATAATAATATTCCATAACAACTAATAAAAATATAAGAATAAGCTATATTTTTATAACAATAGTATATTAATTGATATTCATACCGTTTGGAGGGGAAACTATGTTAAAGATGACACTATTAAATGATAACTCAGAAGTTGTATCTTATAACTTCGCGGATTTTCCTATTCGTGCAAAAAAGTCTTTGCTTTCAGACTATCCAGCTATGGCTGCTTCTAACCATTGGCATACTGACTGGGAATTCATCTTACTTTTAAATGGTAAAATGTCTTATTCTGTAAATGGTAAGAGCTATGAATTACAAGAAGGGCAGGCAATTTTTATAAATTCTGAGCAGATGCATTATGGATATTCTGCTGATGGTTCTGATTGTAATTTTATATGTATTTTGTTTCCCCCATCCCTTATTTCTAGCATTACAAGAATCAAGGAAACTTATATACTGCCAGTATGTGAAGACACATCCAATCCATTTTTTATATTTCATCCCGAAATCACTTGGCAAAGAAACTTGATTGAAATTTTGAAAAACATTTATGAATTATGTAATGAACAAAAAGATGGATTTGAATTATATGTAATGAGCCTTTTTAATACAATATGTTTTAGCCTTTATAACAATATAAAAGATAGCATTTCCATTCAAGAAACAGCTAATGATAAAAAACTTGAAGCTATGCATAATATGACAGGATATATACAGAAAAATTATCAAAAAAGAATCACTTTAAATGAGATTGCTGCTGCTGGAAATGTATGTCGTAGTAGCTGTTGTGATATTTTTAAGCTCATTTTGAATAAGACTCCTGTTTCCTATTTAACAGAATATCGTCTAGAAAAGAGTATTGAACTCCTAAAGATTTCTTCCCTTTCAGTTACTGAAATAGCACTTCAATGTGGATTTACAGGCTCAAGCTATTTTACGGAAATATTTCATAAAACAATAGGGTGTACTCCTTCAGAATACAGAAAAAAGAAATTTAATATTTTATGATAAAAAAGATTAGTACATGATGAGGAAAACATTGTAGTCAGAGAAATATTCTGAAAGTTGGCATTCCATTCCCCTCATCTGTAAATAAGAAATGTTGGTACATATTTTTGTGTAGACATCCTATCCTCCTTGATCTTTAATACCTTTTAATACAGTAACTTATTAGGAAGATAGAATTTGTCTACTTTTTATATAACTCTTTTTGACTTTATTCTACCATTTAATCTTCAATTAACAGATTTTAATCCTCTATGGTCTGTTTTATTTTTATAATTTCAGACATTATTTATATCATTAGTGCTACACACAATTTACCGATACTTTGATTACTACTTTTCTTATCTTTTCATTTTTTTCATAATTACATGCAGGTCTATGGACATCATAAGGAAAAAATATAGCAAAAGTACCAGGATTCATTTTTAAATAGATTTCATCTTTAATATCATTTTCATAAAAGACATTATCATCTTTCTCTAATAGATTGTCACTAACTTTCTGCTCTCCTGTCTTTCTAGCAAACCCAATAATCTCTTTGCCCTCAAGAGAATATTGTATATCTATAAATTTACCATGCGTTTCTGGCTTTCTTTCATCCAAAAGCGCAGTTTCTGTTTCAAATACCTTTGCAAAAATTTCGTTTCCTTGAATTTCATAGGTTCCATTTTCTAATGCACTAAAATTAGTATTTTTTAAAAACTCAAGAGCTTTAACTATTGCTGCTGGATATATATTCTTTTCAATTTCTAAATGATTCAAATCTCCAAATATCATTTTATAATCACTCCTTCATCTATAAATTTAACAATTCATTCCAAACACCGTCATCTACAATAATTCCATTTTTCATTTGATCTTCTCTTTTATTCTTTGAATTTTCTCCAGGATAATATATTTCTCCACCATCTTTTGTTGGTTGAGCCGATTTAATATATTCTACAGTGTTGTCAAGTAATTGTTCAACCTGCTCTTTTCCTAATATTTTATATGGGTCTATTGCAATAAATACCTGATTGCAACTTCCACAGCTTCCTTTTTGAACTTTATCTATTTCAGCAGTAGCTAATCCACCTGATATTACAGCTGATATTACATCTAATAATATCGAAAACCCTGATCCTTTCCAGTAACCCATAGGTAATATTCTCATACTTTCTTCAATTGGCCCTGGTTCTGAAGTTAAATTGCCCTCTTTATCAAATCCTCCAGGGAAAGGAAGCAATTCATTTTTTAATCGTGTAACTTGTAATTTCCCATAAGAATATTGAGACATAGCCATATCTAGAACGATATTCCCCTTTTCTCTTGGAACTGCCATAATAAAAGGATTATTTCCTACACAAGTGCTTTTAGCTCCCCATGCAGGCATACAAGATTCTGTGTTTGTCCACAAAATACCTATATACCCTTTATTAGCAGCATCCCATCCATATGTTCCGCCTCTCATCCAGTGAGTTGTATTTTTTAGAGTAACAAGTCCAATTCCCTGACTTGAAGCTATTTCCATTGCACGATTCATTGCAAACTTAGCATTAAGTATTCCTGGCCCCATATTTCCATCGTAGTTTTCTACTGAAGAAAATTTATTTACCAAAGTAGGCTCCGCATTAACATCAACCCACCCTTTTTTTGCGTAATCAACAAATCTGCTAACACGATTTAACCCGTGTGAATAAACTCCATCTGCACTGCTTTCTGTGTGAATTTGTGCACAAATATCAGCTTTTTTCTCATCCATTCCAACTGATAACAACACACGCTTAATTTCATTTTTCATTGTTTCAAAAGATACTCTTGTCATAAACAAATCCTCCAATTCATTTTTTGTGTAAATTCTCGCATTACTTAAACCTTTACATAATTAATACTTTTGTTTGATAATTTTATAGCTTGTGTAAGTTTTCTAACACTAGATAATTTTTTATAAACTTTTATTTTTTATTAATTTACAATGTTATTACTCTATAAATTTCATTTAATTATCAAAAGTCAGTACTATTTTTCTAATACTAGGATCCCTACTATCTACGAAATCAAATGCCTTTTGTGCATCTAAGAAATTAAATTTATGAGAAATGCTATTTGTTAAATCTAACTTTCCTTCTGCAACTAAGTTAAGAACCTCCTGGAACTTTTTATTTTGTAATCTAGATCCTCTTACATCCAATTCTTTTGCAGTAATTTTGAATTGTGTAACAGCTGTTGGTTCTATAGAGAATCCCATTGTAATTACTCTACCTGCATTTCCTGTTAATTCTAAAAGTGTAGCAAGAGAATCTTTTGTGCAAGCTGCATCTATAGAAACTGTTGGACCGTATCCTCCAGTTAATTCTCTAGCCCTTGCTACAACATCTTCTTTTAAAAGATTAATTCCATATGTGGCACCATTTTTCTTCGCTTCTTCTATTTTTTCATCTACTACATCTACTACTATAATAGTGGCACCACTTAATCTTGCAATCTTTAATATGCTACTGCCTAGAGCACCACATCCAAGAATAAGTAATGTATCTTCTTTAGTAAGTTCTGCTCTTGAACAACTTTGTACTGCAATAGTAGCAGGCTCAATCATTACTGCATCTTCATATGATAAATTATCTGGTAATATATATACATCAGATTCTGGTACTGCAATATACTCACGATATCCACCATGAATGTGTACTCCTCTTACCTTTAGGTTAGCACAAACATTTCCTCTTCCTTTTCTACATGCATAACACTCGCCACAATTTACCACTTGATCTACAATTACTCTATCTCCAGCTTTAATCTTAGTAGCATTACTACCAACCTCTACTACTTCGCCTACCATTTCATGACCAATAACTCTTGGATAAGTTGCTGCTGCATTCTGCCCATGATAAATATGAACATCAGAGCCACAAATTCCGGCTGCTTTCATTTTTATTAATACATTATCATGCTCAGTTATTACAGGCTTATCCATTTCTATTATTTGCAAATCATTTGGTTTGTTAATTATAACTGTTTTCATAAGACTTTCCCCCTTTTTATAGCCAAGCTTCTAATTAATACAGAAGAATAGGCAACGTTTTCGTAAAACTCAGCGTATTATTAAGATACTAAATCATTATCTTAAATTTTACATTTTCAACTTATAATAGTTCTGTAATCACCTCGTTTAAATATTTGATTTATAAGAGTTTTTTAAGATAGCCCTTTTGTAGTTCATACTTTTCAAAATTAACAAATTCAGACATTAATTTATGATTTTCAAACATATATTATTTGTATAATTTCATTTAATCTAATGAAACTTTTTCTAGAACTATTGCAATAGCATAGAATAAGAAATTATAATAGAAGCAGCTATCTAGACTCTGATATTATGTTCTTTATCTTCAGGTATATTGTATATTAATTCGATTACATAAAACATGTACAATGTGATTATATTTGTACTATATTACTATATCTTATAGAGAACTTATACATGCTCAGTTATTTAATACTTGATCGAATACTAGCCATATATAAGTCAATAATTTAAATTACTTACCTACATAAATTAAAAACATAACATTTAGAAAGGAGCGATTCTTATTAACTTATTCAAAATAGAAGATTTCGAAAATATCTTTACACAAATTACATATGTGGCCAATCGTGAATGTACTCCTAATTGGCAATTCAAAGGTTCACCCATCTACGATAAACATAACATTATTTTGGTTTATGATGGTGAAGCTGTATTAACATGTAATAACGATGAATTTAAAGTTGCTAAAGGAAGTCTTGTATATTACAGACCAGGCGATTCTCGTAAAGGATATACTTTTCCAGATAACTTAATGAAATGTTATACTATAGATTTCCTATATACATTACCTTATTTTAATGGTGATAGTTGGGAACTGCGTAATGCAGAATTACCTTTTTCCAGCATAAATAAGATTGAAGATAAGTTCTTATTTTCTCATCTGTTAGACTTATTTTCTAAATTCACAAGAACCTGGCTATTTGAAAAACATAATCGAGTTATTAAGGGTAGATCTATATTTTCAGAAATCTTATCTCTACTTTTACAAAGAAATTTCGAAAACGATTTTAATTACGATAATATACGTAAAGTTGAAAAAGTAATTTCGTATATGACAGATCATTTTACTGATAAGTTAACATTGAATGATCTGTCATTGGCCATTAATATAAGCCCATCCTATTTAGAAAATATTTTTAAGAACGTAACGGGAAAATCTCCTATTTCATATCTAATTGATATACGAATTCGTAAATCAAAAGATTTACTAAAGGATGGTCACACAGTATCTGATGTTTCATATTTAGTAGGATTTAATGATATTTTTTACTTTAGCAAATGTTTTAAGAAATATGTAGGAGTATCTCCTTCTCAATACAAATCAATTAACATAAGTTCGATGGAATGATTTAAGAAGAGCAATATACAGTGTTGTAAATCTTAGCAGTTCTAAACTCTTTAATTTAATAGTTTTGTTAAATAACATGAATCACAAATTGTATGACCAACTATTATCATAATAGCTTATTGGAGGTATAGTATCTAAGATAGCATCTCCATATTTATGTTATAATAAATTTAATATATAAATCGTAAATTATAATAAAAGGAAGGAGTAATACTCTTGGATAATATAAAATGTGAGCGTAGAATATATAGTTTTAAAAGTAATACTCATGCTCATGAATATGGACAACTTATCTTGCCACTTAAAGGTTCCCTTTCTATAGAAACTGATTATAAGAAATTAGATTTAAAAGATGATTCATTATTCTTTCTTCCTCCAGATTGCAAACATACTTTTAATGCTGATAATACTAATGAATTCTTAGTATTGGATATACCTGATAAGATGCTCAACAAATATGACATGGAAAAAATGTGTGGTGGACAGGATATTTTGTTTGATGAAAAATGGAAGGCAATAAGATATTTATTGTTAAATGAAGCTGATGTTCACAAAACATCTAGTTCCCTAAATAACTTATTCCTCTACTTTTATAATTTTATTACTACTGAAAATTCACCTAATTCCATTAAATATATTAATGATAATTTTACCGAAGATATTGATTTAAAAAAGCTAGCAGATATAGAGCATTACAACGTTAGTTATTATAGTGAATGGTTTAAAAATAATATAAATGTCTCTCCTACTGAATACATACAAAATTTAAGAGTAAAAAGAGCAAAAGAACTCCTTTTAAATACAAACTTAACAGTTTTGCAAATTTCTCAAATGGTTGGCTATGAACACAATTCATCATTTACCAAGGTATTTAAAAACCTAGAAAAAATATCACCTGCCGAGTTTAGAAGAAACATCAAAGAATAGACTAAAAACCAACTGTATTTTAGCAAAGATTTATCTAACAGAAGCGATATAATATAGATAACCCAACTAAGGCCTGAACTTATGCATATAACTCGCCGAAATGAATAACATACTTTTGTTCCAGTTTCTAGGTAATTCTGATGGGTGATTCTAAGGCTATAAAGTTGCACCCAAAATGCTAGCCTCAAAGAACAAGCTTTGAACTAGCACATTTGGAACAACTTATAGCCAAAGAATCACATCCATCAAAATTACCAATGAAACATTCCACAAAAATATATTACCCATTTCTAGTCGGGATATATTTCATAGTATAAATCTAATTTATAATTAGACTTATGTGATAAGTTACCGAAATCATAAATATTTTGATTCCGAAAAGCTATGAAAATATATTTTTGATTTCTAATGAAGATACAAACTTAAAGTTTTAATAACTTTGTAAATATGTTCATCTAATAAGCCTAATTCTGAATTGATTTATCTATATAGATTTCCAAAATAGTAGTCGTACTTATTGTATGAACTTACCTAAAATTATAAATGTTAAAAGAAATAGTTTATATAAAGAGAGGATATGCTTTAGTATGAAAGAAAAAATTACTAAATTGATAAAAAACTTTGTTAAAGAATATGAGGAGCAAGATAATATTTCAACAAAATGGGGTGAGCCTTTAGTAGGTTTTGCTGATGCTAATAATCCTTACATTTTAAATTTTAAGAAGCTTATTACACCAACTCATAAATTACCAACCGATGTTCTTTCCGATGCCTCAATTGTCATAGCATACTTTGTCCCATTCACTAAAGAATTGGCTATAACCAATGGAACTCCTGGGGATATTTCCTCTCCTGAATGGGCATTAGCTTATGAAGAAACTAATGCAATGTTTGTTAAGCTTAATGGATATATGATATCAGAACTACGAAAACTCGGATATCATGCAGATATTTCACCAGAGGCTTCTACATTTGACCAGAAGATATTAAAAAGCAATTGGTCTCATCGTCATTTTGCAAAAGCTGCTGGTCTTGGAACCTTTGGTATCAATAATATGCTTATAACTAAGGTTGGATGCTGCGGAAGGTATAACACCATTGTAACAAATCTAGATGTAAAAGCAGATTCGCCCTTAAAAGAAGATCTTTGCCTGTATAAAAAGAATGGAAGCTGTGGTGTATGTGTAAAACATTGTCCATCAGGTGCATTGACTTTAGATGGATATGACAGACACAAATGCTATGTGGTACTAATGAAAAATGCAGAATTATATACAGAGTTTGGAAGTTCTTACACCGACGAATCTGGTGATGAGCCAAACAGTATAGGTAGTGAAGTATGTGGAAAGTGCGTAGTAAATACACCATGCACATTTTTTATCAAATAGCTTGCATCTATGGCCTTCCCTCTCTACTATAAATAGACTATTTAATAAACTCAAAAGTTTATATATAAAATTCTTCTACCACAATATAAAATGCCCTAAAAGTGAGAACCCAAATATAAAACTTGCCTTCTCACTTTTAGGGCATAACTTTTCATGAATATTTTTATTACATCCTCGCATAATAATTTTAGTTATATAGTATATACCTTAAAATTATGAAAGAAGGCTTATCAAATGAAAAAATTCATATATACTCTTTCTGTCTTTTTACTTATATCATTTACCTTTAATACAATAACAATTACCGCCCAGTTAAAAACTTATTCTCAAGGCTTTTATGCCATGAAAGATTTGAATTTAAGAGAAAATATTAGTTATAAGGTTCAGAATCATGAGCCCTACGTTGACGGACTATTAATTATTGTTGATGCTGATAGAAAAATACAACAACTTATTCGAATACCCGCTAACTCCACTGAAATTCCTATAGCACCTCTTAAATATGATTATAAATTTATAATATATAATAATGTTCTTTTGACATTTTCTTAAAAGGCACTTATGCAGTGCCTCTTTAATTTACTTTAATGCTCAATTTGCTATAATTATGCATTATTTCAGCTATAAAATATGCCGCTAATTCTCTTTCAACAATAAGATAAATATAAATTCTTACTATGATGTAATTCCATTAATTACTTTTGCTTTAAAGTTACTTAATGATAGGCTGGTTCTGTCCATCTTATTTTACCAATCACTTGATCCAGAATCTGAGCTAGATGATGAGTCATCTGAACTTGAGTCGCTATCTGACTCCCAACTAGAAGATGATTCATCTGCGCCTGAACTTGAATCATCATCTGATTCCCAACTAGATGATGATTCTTCTGAGCTTGAACTTGAGTCGTCATCTGATCCCCAGCTAGATGATGAACCATCTGAATCTGAGCTTGAATCATCATCTGATTCCCAACTGCTTGTACTATTATCTGAATCCCAATTACCAGATAAATATACTGAATCGCTACTTGAATCTGATGATGAGTCAGACTCCTTAGAACTGTTGTTATCCAAGCTATTGGAATTATATGATGAAGTGTCCCTATAATGTTCGTTATCATCTCTATATCCATGTTCTTCATGATAATGCTCATTATAATGTTCATGATGATTACGTGAAGATTCAGATACCATTTCACCTACGATCATACCTTCTAGAAAATCACTATTACTATTGTTGTTATTTATTATAGTAGTATTATTTACATGGCTGCCTGAAGGATATGTATCATAATTGTTTGATGCATTATCTGATGTCCTTGTTGAGTTATTATTAAAGTTAGAAGAAGATTCATTATTGTTTCTATAATCCGAGCCATTTCCATGACTTGAATAATTTTGTTTTGTTTCACTTTTACTTATATTACCTGAATGAAATGAGTTATCATCAGAATCTAAATATGATTCTAAATTATTTTCCTCAGCGAATTTCCTTTTTCTTTCTTCATAATCTTTATTCATTTTATTTTTTATTACTTTAAATAATATCATCGCAATTACTATGATAACTATTATAATAACAAATATTCCAAAATAATTTGTTTTATGCGATACAGTTTTTGAATACCCGTCTTTTACCACTTCAGCTTTACCAACATTAACTGCCTTAGTTGTAACTTTTTCATCAAGTGCTTTTCCAACTTTCATAATTCCGCTATCAAAATTGTTAGCTTTAAAGTCTGAATTAGGTAATGCAACAATATTGGATATATCTGATTGAGACAAAATGTCATTTGCCTTATCGCCAACTAAAATTTTATTTTTCTTATCACCTATTGATGTCACAAATAAAATGTATTGCTCTCCACTTATATTACTCTTTGCATATTCTTTCGAGTAATCATCAATGCTTTTTCCATTCAATGTTTTGACTACATCAAATTTAACTATTACATCTGTATTCTTTTCTATTTTTGATAAGTTTTGTTCAACAGTATTAATAGTATCTTGTTTTAGGACTTTAGCATCATCTACTATATGCTTATCTGCTGAATACACCCCAATTGACATTAGTAATAATAATATTAAACTCGATAAAATAATTCTCTTTACTTTCATCTCTTTTCCTCTCTTTATTATAATTTATTTTTTATATATTAAATTTATATACTATAAACTAACTATAATTTATCTTAGTTTTTGAAAATTCTATTGAGTATTCAATTTACTTAAATTCAAATATCTTTTCACCATAATACTTTTCAATTTCAAAATTATTACTCTTGATTATATTAATTATTAAATTCAAAAATTACTGTAAATTGTTATAAATTATAAATTATAAATTATATATTTACCATCTTCATATATGCTAAAACCAGCAGCTTGTACCACTTAATCCGTCAGTCTGAATCTAATTTATATATACAATCTTATTGACTGCTCTTTGATTTTAATACAAAGCATTATAATCTATTGTTATAAAATACAACAAATGCTGTAGTTCCGTTAGTCAATAGAATTATAGTAATATATAAAAAAGTTTTATAAGTAATTGTTTTCATTCTATACTATAACACCTAAATTGACTATATTCATAAAAAAGATCTCATCATGCATTCTCCTGTAAATTTAAACTAAATTTCTATTATGAATCAATTATAGCATAATTTGTAATAATTTTATTATTAGACTTTCAAATTATATCATTTTTTGTCATTGTTCATTTTAAATATAATATGCTATCTTCCAATATTAACCAGTATTGTAAGAGTACAAAAATACTCCCTTTAATGTAGACAGATTTCTATTTTTTTAATCTGTTTACATTAAAAGGAGCATATCTCTTCTAAAATAATTCTATGCTTATACATTACATAAAACTATGCTTTAATTATTTCACTATATTGTATGTTATCTTTATAGTTATCGTAAATATATTGTTATTTAATCTTTTTATTATTAAATGGTAATATAAAAACAATAAAGTAGAAAGTTGCTCCAGCTAAAAAAGATTTAAGCAAAAAGTGATATTCTCTTGAAACAAAATTCTCAATAATTGATGTGAAAATAATATTAAATACCGCAGCAATTAGAAATAAGCTAATTCTCATATGTCTTTTACTATTTATTAATCTTTCTATGCCTAATTTTTGACAAAAAAAGTCCGTTATAAAATATGCTACAAAGCAAGCTACAAATCCTAAAACAAGCTATTCATGAAGATCATTCCCCTTATAATGTAAATAATGCAATTAACCTATTCTTCCTCTATATTTCTATTATAACATCTACTGTAAATGCATTTTTTATTTGTCCAAAATTCAAGAAATATATCATTTATTTCTTCTACTAAATATTTTTACACATATCTGTAGCAAACAGCCACTTATAATTGCTAATATAATATAACTAATTATATTGTGTTTCAATTTGATAATTTAAATCCTGTATAGAAAATAAAAAAAAATTACACTAATATAGTTAGAGAATATATTATTCGAAACATCTTATTACTTTTCATGTATTATCAATTCCTAATAAATTACTGTTATGAATTATACAATTAACTTGTCTTACTTGCTTCCCCTTGTCAGGGCACTAATCATTTTAAACTAGAATTATGTTTTTAATATTCCATGCTATTATTTTAACATTACTGGTTCAAAGCCAAGCATTCCTGTAATAAATAACATAAAAAAGTTTTCATTATTTTAAGTTGTCTTTTCTATCTAAAATATAATGAAAAGAAATAATGAATGAAATTATACAAATAAATCCTACCAGCATTTGCATTGGAAAGTTAAAGTAGATTCTTTTATGATAATAGCCATTTGTGGATAGAATTGATAATAAATATCCCAAAATTGTACATGTACAAAACTTTTTCATGTGATTGCGTTTTGTGATAAAACCTAATATAGCTCCAATTAAACTAATAATCGCTAGTGTACTCATCTCTAAAACAGTACTATGCCATAGTGAAACCCCTGCCGATAATTGACTTAAGTCATGCAAAAAAGACATATAGAAAAAGACGATTATACTCATTAATAGGTTTACTATAAATAGACTTAATTTACTTATACAAGCTAGTATTGGCTTAAAAAATTTATTTATAGTAATCACACCTTTCTTTATTCATATTATAAGTGAAAATTCACTCTTGACTAAAAATCTTGCTCAAATCCACAATTCTTCACTAATTGTAATATATTTTGTAAAGGTAGTATTATTTAATTTTTAAAAATATCAATGTAATTTACTACGTAAAATAATAGAATTGCGCATAAAAAAATCGTAAATTCAATTTCTTTTGAATAATACGATTTTACAATTTGTTATTTAATTTTATTGATTCATAACTTAGGAACATTACGAATTACCTCAACGATAAATTTGAATTTACACTTATAAATTTAATTCCAACCATTCATCTGTATCTTGAAATCCATATTTTTTATAAACAGGTCTTCCAAGTTTTGATGCTACTAAACAAATCTTATGAATGTTTCGTTCCTTTGCTTCATTTACTAACCTATCTAACATTCCTGTAGCTATACCCTTACCACGAGAAGTCGGTTCTGTATACATATTAGTTATATAACCTTTTCTTCCAGTTTTATTAGTATATGTTGGTGGAAAATCAATAAATGCAATAGCAGCTGTAGCTATAATTTGGTTATTTTCTTCTGCAATCCATTCAACCAATAAATTATTAGCCAGTTTGTTATTAAAATATCTCGTCAATTCCTCATCAATATCAATATTGGGCTCTATGCCTTCATCAATGAGTTGCTTCTTTCTAATACTCACAAGTAAAGGTATGTCTTTCATATCTGCTTTTCTATAATTCATCATATTTCCTCCTGTAAATTACAATTTGTCTACTACACAATTAAAATTTACTATTCCGTATTAATTATAGCATATTATCTAATATATATTTCTTCATTAACGCTACTATTTCTTACAGAAGCACATTTTCCACTTAATTTACCTTGATTATCGATATTTAAAATAACTACTTCGTATTCAAAATTTATTCCACCATATGCCAAAAGCATCTGTCTATCATGAGTTGTACCAATTCCATGCAATTGAACTTGATTATTTACGGACCAACTTAAGTCATATAAATCATCACTTTGATCCCTTCTTATAATTTTTAGATCAAAAACAGGAGATTCATATTCTTTTATAAAGTACCTAACCTTATAATTTCCCTCAAAATTTTCGCTTGTTTCATTCCTTAATGCAATCCCAGAACCTAATGTATCGAAATTCTGTGTTGAAGCCCAAAGAGCTGAATTTGACCGTAAATCTCCTATTTGTTTATACACACCAACTCCAGCTATTGGAACTTGCTTTAAACACCTTGATACAAGTAACTTGTCATCGATCAACATTCCAATTCCAGAGTACTCATGACTGGAATTTTCTTCATCTCTCCTCCAAGTGCATTTATATGTTTCACCTATCTTTTCAATATTAAGGTTTACTTTCCCATCATTAGATTTCCATTCACCTAAAATACATTTTTCTTTATAATAGTTCATTATTTCGCCCTCACCATAATCATATTTATCATACCAATAGCAATTTAATACCATTATAGTAAATTATAGCATAGTAAACAGCGACTCATGGGACAACTTATAAAATTCACAGTTTATTAACTATTGTTAAATAATTATTCTATGAAGTATAAATACTATACCATACAATTTTCAAAGTTTATTTTAATTAATTAGAAATAATAAGATTTATAACTGCCCTATAAATTGAGATTTAGTAAATTTTTGTTGTATATATGCTATTGGATCGGAAAATAAATTTCAATCTTTGATTCTTCATCTTCAGCTCCTAAAAATTTCTCTGTGTAGCATTCCAAATCATCTCTGTCATCTAATCGAAAAGCACTATTAGGAAACCAGACACCCCAAATATAATAATATGTAGAAAGCAAGTTTTTTACTGTACCTTTATGTATGAATTTAACATACTTTCCGCCGCTAATTTCTTTTAATTCCATACCTTCTGAAATATTATTGTCACCCGATGTTTCAATTCCTATAAATAAAGTGGTTTCACTATTTTTATTAAATGTATTTTGCAGGCATGTACCACTTGTTTCATAAATACTATATCTATTATTATTCATTGAAATATACTTTTGCTTCTCTAATTGAGCATTCAACTTTTCCCACATTTCAATACTGTTATTTTTCTCAATACTCATGTAATATCTAAATCCAACAACACATTTAGGTTGAAATGTTACTATTTCTGGTTGAAGATTTGCATAATTGGATTCAGTGATTTTATCAATTTGCATTGGATTATGATTTCCAATCAACACATCAATACCATTTTTTCTATATTCCATCGGTGTAATTCCATATCTCTTCTTAAAGGCTCTTGTAAAACTTTCAGCAGACTCAAAATACAGTGAAATTGCTATATCTAAAATCCTTTTGTTACTATGTACAAGATTATATGCCGCTTGAGTCAATCTTCGGCTTCGAATATAGCTGCCAATAGTTTCACCCATTACTACTTGAAAATAACGATGGAAATGATAATAAGAATAGGAAACTGCACTCGCAACTGATTCTACAGTCAATGGCTCATACAAGTTCGTTTCAATAAATATAATTGCTCTACCAATAATTTGCTTGTCTTTCAATACAGTTTCCTCCTTATTTAAGGCATAATATTATAAAAATCTTTTCCCGCTTTTTCACAAGGAAGATTCACAATAATTTCTTGCTCTTGTAGCTTTTCTACCATAAAAGTTTTCCATTCATTTGCTTGTGGCGAACCAAATGTCATTTCTATTTTTTTCTCGGTTGTATTAAATACCATAGAGCGTAAAGTTCCAAAAAATTCAGGATAATAGTGACAACACAATCCTTTTGGATAGGATGTAGATAAGATATCTTTTAAATCTTTTTCTGATATTTTTTCTTTTTCACAAAACATTTTTTCTATTGCTTTGTAACGAATCACCGAGTTTTCAATTAACATCTTTTCATATGGCTTTATTTCCGGTAAAACTGTATGATTTGTAGAAATAAGAAATTTCTGCTTAGATTCATTATCCAAAATACGATATGATTTATGACCATCTATACACTGTAACAATGCAATTTTATTACTATTATCAGCAAGCATTAGATTTATATTATATCCAATAGGTGCATCCATTGCCCATGCAATAGCTTCCTCAACATTTTTGCAGTTTTCCAAAATACTTCGGATAACAACCCAAAAAGAAAACCCAGTTATGCCAGCTTTCTGTCCCCCTTCAAAATTCCCAACAGGTAATCCATTACTAGCTTTACAAGCTGCCAATCCATATTCATTCATCCCATCGCATCGTCCGAATAGATTAAGTGTAGAACCGATATAACGATATTTCCCTCTAATGGCCGTATACGCAAAACACATCTCTTCCATCTCATCATTAAAGTCGTAGTTACGTGCCATCAAAGTGTGTCCATTTTCAATCTTGTTTGGTACTGCAGACATTAAGCTACATCCACGTTCTAAATATGTCATTGCATAAAAAATTGCTTGTTCTTTGGAAATTCCAACTGTATCTACGAATCCTTCGATTTCCTCATTTACACCACTGCAATATCGATCAAGCAAATTGAATATTTCTTTTAATTTACTTTGTGGATAGGCATTAGATGGTAAAATTATCTTTTTCAATAAATTAGGTTCAGATAAAATCCAATTCCCAATCCGCGTTCCAACCTCATAACTTGTTCCTACAAAATTCTTTAAGTATGTCTTTGTCTTTTTCATAAGAAACACCTCATCTTTCAAAAGAATTATAAGCTAAGATAAGATGACATACTTGATATTTTCTGCGGATTTTTTATATAATCTTTTATTAAAATTACCATTTACCACCACTTGATTGTAACATATTTTGTAAATGTCATGCTTATATAATTTATTGTGTAAAAAAAAGACATATCAACCGTTGATACGTCTTTTAAGAATATTTAGCCACAACATGTTACATTAATTTATCAATATCCCCTGACTGAATGTATTTAATATTTGCTTTGATCTTTTCATATGGCCAATCCCACCACTTAATTTTTAGCAACTTTAAAATTATGTCATCACCAAATCTTTTTTTTATAACTTTTGCAGGTATTCCTCCAACAATAGTATAAGGTGGCACATCATTAGTAACTATTGCCCTAGTACCAATAATTGCACCATCACCTATTTTCACGCCTGACATAATTATAGCGTCATAACCTATCCATACATCATTTCCAATTACAATATCGCCTTTATTATCCCAAGCATCTGTTATAAGGCTGACATCCAAACCCCATTCATCATAAAATATTGGAAATGTATAAGTAGACAGTGATCTCATTGTGTGATTTCCACTAGTCATGAGAAACTTTGCTTTACATGCAATTGAACAAAACTTGCCAATTATTAATTTATCATTGTTTATAGGATACTGGTATAGTACATTATTCTTTTCAAACTCTCTTGGATCATCATAAAAATCATTATATATTGTATAATCTCCAACTTTTATATTAGCCCTTGTAATTACATTTTTAAGATATATAGTTTGGCAATCATTACTTCTTGGATATATTTTATTTGCATTTGGAATAGTCATTTTTAGTTCTCTCCTTTATATTAAGTTGCTTTTGACTATCCCATTACTACAATGTATTTTTTCATCAAATCACTCCCAGTACGATAATCTTCATTTTTTATTTAGGGTCTTATTGTTCTATTTTTTATATTATTCTTCTTCATATTACTAACTTTGTAAAAATGTCTTTGAGACATACAGTTGTCCAATTTTAATATAATTTTTAAAATTCTTATAGATGTATTTTCCATTTTATTAAATTTAATTACTTGTCTATTATACTCACCCTTTATATATTAAGTATGAGATAACTCCGGAAACATAAAATGATTGTCCTTATATTATAGTGTTCTAATTACTGACTTAAATCAAAATTCTGAAGTTTACTTGATTTTTTTCGAGTCATATTAAAGATAATACATAGTAAAACTATTAGTTGTATTACCCAATAAATAGCTGAATACATATTAAAGTAATTTAAAAATTCAGGAAAACATATAGATGGAATAAAATCATCAATGCAATGGTATAAAACTAGGATTAGCAAACTTCCCTTTACATGATTATAAATCCATGTGTATATAATGCTTAAAGAAATAGTTTGCAGAAGATATACTATAAAATTATCATATCCTTGAATATGAAATAAAAACATTGGTATATGCCAGCAAGTCCAAATAACTCCAACTATTACGCCTGATAGCAATTGGCTATACTTTTCTTGAAGTATTGGCAATACAAAACCTCTCCATCCAAGTTCCTCACCAAGCGGTCCTCCAAAAATTAAGATAACTAATAAACATGCTAATAACGATAATGGATTATCGAGATTAAAACCAAATATTTGATTTTTGATATGTATTTTATAGTCTGCCCCTGCTATAAGACAAATAAAGGATGGTACATAAAATGATGATATTGAATAAAAAAGTATAAAAACATAAAAAAGCGGATTGACCTTCCAGATAGTTAACTTTTTTAAGAATTTTCTTAACCCTATTCTTCCATAAAAATAATTAGTAAAAATTATAGCCATAATACTTGGCATTAATGAACCAACTGTACGAAAAATTGCATTTAAACTAAAACTGTTCGATGTAAATGAAAGAACCCAAAACATCCACGTAAGCAAAAAAGTACTCATTAAATATACAACTTTTTTGTGTTCATTAACCCTTTCTATAATACTCATTTTCAAGTTCCCCTTCTATAGTTTACGTCAATTCGTAATTTTAAAAGCAAAGCAAATTATAACGTTGCTCCTGCTAAAAATTAAAATAAATATAATATTTATTTTATATTATGCTGTTTTGGTATTCTAGATTCACAAGGTACATCTATCTGACACTTTCCACAGCCATATCTAGGCTTATGTTTTTCCATTGTTATGTCCAAAAATTCAGAGCATATAATATGATTCTTCCCATTTTCTATAGATATTGCATTAGCTGGACAATTTCTTACGCATTTACCGCACATCGAACAGTACTCATATATATTTTCGTATTCTCTCTTATCAGGTGATAAGTATAATTCTGTGATGATACTACCAAGTCTTCCAGATATACCTTTCTTTGTTATAAGTCCTTTAGAAAGTCCAAATGTTCCAAGCCCACATACAAAAGCAGCATGTCTTTCAGACCAATTGCTTGTAAATTTTTCTTCATGATTTGGATGATTAGCATTTGACCAGAATCTTTCATCTAAGGTAGGTACGACACTATTATATCCTGCATTGATCAATTCAGATTTTAAATGCATACACAACTTATTTAACAAACCCTGACCTTCAATACGTCCATGAAGCCATTCTTCAGAAGGCCATGACATATTCTTTCTATTTCCTTTTTTAACCTCTTCGCTAAATGGTAAGAAAAATGATATAACAGTCTTTGATTGTGGTAACCATTCTTTTGGAAGCATGAAGTGTTTCCCAATTGCTGATGGTTGTTTTAATAATGTAAAGTACTCATCATCCACAGAACCAAATGCCAAAATTGGAGCATCAAAAATCTTCATTCCTACAACATTTTCCGAAATAGCTATTTCCTTTGTTATATAGTTATCTTGTGAATTCTCAACAAAGTCCTCTGCGGTTTTTATAAAATATTGTTTATCCATATCTTTCCCATCCCCCTAATTTATATTACTAATACGCCATTTAGTTTTACTATATAATCTATTCAAATAAATAGCCCATCATCTTTTCAGGATTTTCTAAAAACTTTCTTGTTATCATATAGTTATCAGTCTTTTTATAAGGAGTTTTCGTAATTCCATCATCATCAATAACAAATATATCTGCACCTGGGTACGCCATTAATATTGGTGAATGAGTTGCTATAATAAACTGTGATTTTTTCTTTACTAGTTCATTAATAATAGTAAGCATAGCCATTTGTTTTGTAGGTGATAATGCAGCTTCTGGTTCATCTAAGATATATAATCCATTCCCACTAAAACGATTTGTCATTAGTGTAATGAAGCTTTCACCATGTGACATCTTATGTAATGATGTACCTCCATAACTCTTTATAACAGGAACTCCCTCAGAGCTTTCTAAATCGAGTTTTTCTATTTCTGTGGCTACATTATAAAAACTTTCTGCCCTTAGAAAGAAACCATCACGAGGCCTCTGCACACCTTTAACTACAGTAATATATTTATATAAATCTGAATGTGTTTCTCTTGATGAAAAACAAAAGTTTTTAGTTCCTCCTTCTGCATTAAATCCACTATTAACAGCAATAGCTTCTAGTAATGTTGATTTTCCGCTACCATTTTCACCAACAAAAAATGTTACATTTCTTGATATATCTAAGCTAGTTAAGTTATTAACTACAGGTAACTCTTTAATATAGCTGTCATCTTTATGAATTTCTTTCTTGAGACGTATTTCCTTTATATACACATTATCATATAGCACTCATATATCACCTCATTGTTACTTTCCCATTTCATTGAAACGTACTCCGTATCCCATTAATCCAATAGCCTTTTTAGAGTAATATAGTGAAGAAATTCTTCCTTTTTATCTGAATAAGGATCACTTTCATTAAACTCAAATTTAATTGAAGTCTTTTGCTCCTTATCAATATATGTGACATCATATCCATCACCGCTACCCATAAAATCTGAATAAGTTTTTTTTGCATAATTATCACCATAAGCCTTTAATACATCTGAAAATTTAGACTCTGAGCCTATGCCTCTACTTGTTACAAATTTTGTATTATCTGACTTATTAGGATATCCAACTGATATCCTAGCAGCTTCATTATCTTTATCTATTTGGACATATGCATAATACGGATAATTATCAAATTCTAACCCCCTTAATCCATTTTTATTAATATTATCATTTGTCAATTTTCCAAATTTCTCTTCTAAAGCCTGTATATCAACTTGTTCCATTAAGCAAACTCCAGCCAAACTATCATCTTTCAAATTTGTACTTTTTACAAAAAGATATTTCTCTGGAAATAAAATATATGCTATACCAGTTAGAACAGCTATTATACTTACTATAATTAAATATTTCCTCTTAATTGCATTTCCCCCTTTCGGGTTATTTCCCCAATTAAATTTAGTTCTTTATATAATTTGATGCATTTTTATGTTCAGATGGGTTTGAATGTTTAGAGTTATATATATCTACAACCTGTTTAATCCCATCAGCAGACATATGTGGTATGTATTTTTCAATATATCCCCAATTACCTGTTTTCTGAATGGTATCTATAGCTTTTGCATCTGCTTCATTTGCTGAAATGCCACTTATAGCTTCTGCGTTTTGTTGATTATCTTGGCCCATAGTTAAATACACAGCATTATCTTTGTTATTGAATTCAACTTTAAAATGCATATATTCTAACAATTCATCCATTGGCATATACAATTGAGGTTCTGACTCACCATCCTTTTCAATGGTAACTAGTGGTTTCTTTAAATCAATTTCTTTACCATTAAAATATACCTTATCATTATTGATAACAGCTGATTTTATTGCTTCTCCTGAAGCCACATTATCATTTTTACCATTAGCAGATTCTGATGTTTTTCCTTCAGATGAAACTACAACAGTCTTTTTCGCATTAGTAGTTGCTGATATTCTTCCTATTGCTGCAAAAACTACAGAAACTCCTATTGCTCCAATCGCAAAGCCTATAGTTATACTTTTAATATCAAGTTTTTTCATTTTTCTTCTCCTTATTTGTAATCTTGATAGCCAAATTAAATATTTGACTTATTAAATAAACATATTTACCAATTTTCTAAAACTTTAAATTCACATATTGACTAAGAATTATAAGTATTTTTGAAATCGAAATATTTATGATTTCGGTAAGTTACTACATAAATATAGTTTTAAAGTTGTATATATGCATAAACCAATTATTAGCTAGATTTATACTATGAAGTTATATCCCAACCAGAAATGAGTAATATACTTTTGTAACCACAAGGGTCATAATATGGAATGTTTCATTGGTAATTTTGATGGATGTGATTCTTTGGCTATAAGTTGTTCCAAATGTGCTAGTTCAAAAAGTGATAATCGAAAAGTGATGCTCCAAATTTTACATTTGGTAAGCAGAACTTTCTCTATGAGCATTTTATATTTCGTTCTTAGAACTTTCTCTGTGAGCGCTTGTTCTTTGAGGCTAGCACTTTGGGTGCAACTTTATAGCCTTAGAATCACCCATCAGAATTACCTAGAAACTGAAACAAAAGTATGTTATTCATTTCGGCGAGTTATATACATAAGTTCAGGTCTTAGTTTGGTTATCTATATAACCTATAAATACTGATATTTCTCTTTATATATCTTTTCTAAATTGCGTTACAAAATAGAAAATCATTATTGCACCTAAAATACATCCAAGTACACCCTCTCCATTTATTTTTATTATATCTCCACATATCAATCCAGATGTGTTTGTATAAATATCACCAAGCATCAAAGGATTAACCACATTCCACACCGAGTGCAGAAATAGCACTGGTAATAAACTCCTTGAAGAATAATAACAATAAGATGAAGGAAAACTATATGTAAAGGCAGCAAATGCTTGGATAAGACATAAGAATAATGGATTACCTATTCCAGTTGCTTTTGCCAAAAGAAAAACAGCAGGAATGTGATACAATCCCCATACTATACCTACTATTATAGTTGCTTTCGTTTTACCATAATCTTTTGTTAATCTGGGAAGTAGATATCCCCTCCATCCATATTCTTCTCCCAAGGCTAAGAATAAACCAACAACTACAGACACTATTAGAATTATAATAGTTTTGAATGTCAATTCCTTATTAACACTAATATTTCCAACACCAGTAAGGTGAGCTATAAATGAGCAAATCCCTATAAAAACAATAGGATAAAAAATTCCAAACAACACTGATTTTAAAGTTGTGTCTTTAAATAAATTTGCTTGATGATCATTTGTAATCTTATTAAAGATAATAGCTAATATTGCAGGAATGAACATGATTAAAGCAAAATCATTTTTACCTATAGTAGGATTAATAAACAACATAATTGTAATAATCCATGTAATTAAAAGAACAGTAATAATATATACTTTTTCAGAATCTTTTCTTATAGAATTCTTAACAGTCATAGTTACCTCTTTTCTACAAAGGATAAGCTTAATATTATTGCTATCAAGTTAACGATAATTAAAATAAATTACCTATATTATTTTTACATTTTTCTTTTAAATTCAAAATATAAAATATTACATAAACATATATCATTCAACTTTCCAGAAAACATCTTCATAATTTACTGTATCAAATTGGTTAGATAATGATTTTTTAGTTCTATTTATATATTGTGTTTTACGCTGATCTTTTACGGAAAATATAAGTGACAAGAAATCCTCTATTATCTTCATTTTCTATATTTTCAATTAACTCAAAGGATCTCTTTAAATTTTCAAAATCGGTTGGCTGAATAAAATCCTCTTTTCTAATTTTAGAATCAACCTTATGCTTATGCCCAAAACCACAAATAAATAAAATTCCATCATTAGTTATGTGATTTTCCAAGTCTCCGAACTGCTCTTTACTTAACCTGTAATGATTGATTAAGATATTATCAAATATTCCAATATCCTTTAAAGAATTAGATATACTTAAGTCAACTTGCTTTGTATTAACTAGATAATTATTTCTTTTAGCAAATGTCTTAAGCCTATCAAGAGCTTTACTACTAAAATCAACGCCTGTTACTTCGAATCCATTTTCAAGTAGAAACAAAGTATTTCTACCATCTCCACATGCTATATCAAGAACAGATCCTTTTTTGAAATATGTAATATTTTCAGTTACCGATTTTTCTGGATTTAGTGGACTATCACTTCTATTAGCAAATTTATTATCCCAGTATTCTCTATTTCCCATATACTCCATCTTGTTTCCTCCAACAATACATTGCACAATTATTTGTCATCCTTTATTAATTATAGTATATTTTGTAAGTATATAGTATTTAATTTTCAAAGAAATATTCCTATTTTCCATAAAAACTCCATTCTTTTTATAAATAACCTTCTAGCGAAATTTTCATATTCATATGGTACAAATACGTATTCAATTCGGCTTATATCCACATAATTTCAAATTTCATTGCAGAACTCTATAGTATTTATTAAACAAAAAATATCCCAAATTCATCATTAATAATGAATTTGGGATATTTAGACCTATAGTTTATTTAATTTGACAACTATTATCTTTTCAATTGTTCAGCAAACGACTTTCCTACTGGGTCAGCGTCAGCTAAACATTCAGGATCTCCTGCAATTAGTCCTGCCTTCTCATGCCAGAACTCGCTAAACATTATATATAGTGATTTAAGCCTATCTATATCGCCACCTTCTGCTAATGTTTTTGCAAGGAAATCAATGGCGAAATACATGGTCTTACTTTCATAATATAGATGCGGATGGGGACCTGGGGCATCTATTACCCATATAATTAAGTTTCCTACCTTTTGCAGACCATAACGAGGAGTTATACCAAGTTCTTTACAGAATGGAATGAGCTGATCATTAAAGTCTATCTTTGAGCGACAATTTATAATAACTAAGTATTTAGAAAGGCTATTTGTAGATAAAACATGAGCAAAATCCACACGCCATGCATCTCCATATTCCTTCTCATAGGCAAGATCAATACCGGTACATTCTTTAAAATTAGCAAGTGCACTTGGAAGAAAACGCGTAAGATCAAGTTGTGGATTCGATGCTATTGCAACGCTGCCAGAGATTTTTTCAGCCGTAAATAAACCAGATGTTCCCCCTGATGAAACTGAATAAAAAATGATATGCTCATTAGGGATGCCTAGGCGCTTTGCCACTCTCATAACAAGCTTTGCCGTAGCGTCACGGTAATCTCGTTCTTTTGTCCCATAAAACCATCCAACAGAGATGTCAGATTCAAAGTACATCGGATCTTCAATACTTAATAAATGCCCTTTTAGAAACGTAGACCATGACCACTTATGAAAACGTGGAAGTGGACCTTTCGCAATTGTCTTATCATCGCGCATTGTATCGAGCACAACGTAAAGATAATCATATTTACTTGCTTGATAAAAGCATTCAAAATGAGCACCGTTAATCTCTGTATTGAACCTGCCTTCTGCAACTCTATCTAATTTTTCAGAATCAATACGCACACTTTCTCCTGTGATGGCTGATGCGTCGGCAGATCTGTATTTCTCACGTCTGCATGCTTCCAGCTTTTCAGCAAAATTTCTCTCGGTGCCATCACGGTTGTACTCACAGACTATATTTTCAAGAAATTCTATTGATGGTAGGATATCACTATCATCCATTTTCTTATTATGCTCAGCAAAGTATTCTGGATTTTCTTCATCTTTTTTCATAACAATCAGTCCTTTATTTTCTAATCTTAGAGTTTATTAACTTTCTTAATTATAAAGTGAACTATAAACATATTTTATCAGAACACTTGTTCTAAAACAATCAATTTATTCAAAATAAAGTGGCTACGTCATGCTCGTTCTTAATCATGCTTTTACAATCAACTATCCTCGTAACCATTGATATAAATGACTTTAAAAATCGAAAAAACTTATACTAGCCTAGATCAAAAAGTAAAGATTTATGCTAAAACATGATTTTCATACACCCCATATACCTTATTGAATAAAAGAAGATTTCCGCCAGATTATTCTAAACGAATTTGCATCTATATTTTTTCTTGTGATATGTGAAGTATATCATAAGTTGTTCCCTCTACTGATTTTATCTTACTTAAATCATCTATAAAGAAAAACACATGATATTTCCATTTGTCAGGATTATAAATAACTATGAATTCACTTTCTTTAATGCTTGGAATATTTTTTTCTACTTCATCTTTAAAATTATTAAGGCTTCCCTGAGGTTTTATTTCTCTTTCTATCTCAAATACATATTTACTATCTTTAATTTTATATGTTGTTGTATCAATTAATGGTATTCCTACATTTACTTTCTGCCATCCAAAAGAAGTTATTATATTGTCATAAAAACCATTAAACAAAAATTTATTTAACCCATTACTATCTTTCCAAACATATAAAGGACAATAACTATTTTGCAGATTCTCATTTTTTCCTTTTTCTGTTGTTAGATATAATTTAAACTTTAAATCTTCAAATCCATCTGTTTTATATCCGTTGTTTTTTACTCTATCCTTTACTATGCTCATATCATAATCGCTAGGTAATATAATCTTATATTGAGTTGCTATCATTTCTTTTTATCCCCCCTTTTAATTTTAGTTCCAACTTTATTTTTGATTCATAAATGAAATTATTGCTCAACTCGTGCCTTTCCTTTTACACTTACAGTTTAACTCCCATTATAAAAATTGTATAATACTTATAAATAATCTTTAATATCACTAATAGTGATGGCAATGTAAATTAATTTTAATGAAAGGTTTCTATACTATGGAAATTAATGATCTAAGAATATTTCAGATAGTTGCTTATGAAAAATCTATATCAAAAGCTGCTTTAAGACTTGGTTATGCCCAATCAAATATAACTGCACGAATTAAATTACTTGAAAATAAATTAAACACTACTTTATTTATAAGAAACAATAAAGGAACTGTAATTACACCTAATGGAGAAAAATTGCTTAAGTATGCAGATAAAATTCTTGAATTAATTGATGAAGTTAATGATGAGTTTCTTACTCCTAAAATTTATTCTACTATTAAAATAGGCGCTACTCAGACTATTTCTGCATCTATTTTACCTAAATTATTTTATTTATTCCATGAGAAAAATCCCGAAGTATCTTTGACCTTGAAAACAGAAACTCTAAAAAATCTTCTAGATATGATTTTAAAGAATGAATTAGATGGGGCTTTTATATCTGATGAAATTACATCTTCAAAAGTAAAAAAAGTTGTTACCTTTAAAGAAAAGCTTGCACTAGTATCTTCTATAAGCATTGATTCCATTAATGATTTACAAGCTCCTATAATAGTAAATTCAGATGCTGATTGCCCTTATCGTAAGCTCTTACAAAAATGGTTGAGTTATAACACCTCTAAAGGAGATACTATTATTGAATTTGATTCACTAGAATCTATCCTTAGGGGCATAGGTGAAGGTCTTGGCATATCTCTTTTACCAAAAAGTATTTTGCCTAAAAATCATAATTTTTTCATTTATGATTTAAAAGATGACTTTTCTGAATTAGAAATTAAATTTGTAGTCAACAAGAATTTAAAAATCAATCTTTTACTTAAAAGTTTTATCAGTGTAACAAATGACTATCTTTTAAATTCTCAGTAATTAATTTTTAACAATATAGTTTGGTCATTACAGGCTTCAAACCCGCATTATTTAAGCATATTCTGAAGAATATATATGGTAATATTGTTAAGAATATATATTCTTAACAATATTTATGGTATACCATATTAGAATACAGTGGTTTTATAAAACGCTACTCTAAAAAATTCACTCACTATAAAATATTGATGCTTCTTTAAATATAGAGCCTATAAGTATCTACTGATTTAAAGAGGCATACATTTCTGCTGCTGTATAAAGGTAGTAAGAAAGTCCAGTTAACTGATTTTCAAGCATACTTCTATGAAAATCATCATCTAAAAAGAACTTCGCTTGAGCTACAAATGATTTTGCATCCACCATATGACCATGCTTATTTAGAAATTCAATATGATTTTTTAATGTTTCCTGTATACTTGTATCATTAGCCTTTACACCATTTTTTAGAGCATCTTTTATATAGTTCATAAACTGCTGTGCTTCCATAGCTGCCTCATTCATATTATTAACTTGATCTTCATCTACATCAGGCATATCATATCTATACTTACCTTTAAGGTAGTTTTTCTGATTTGAAAGTGCATCCTTCCATTCCTCTTTATTGAATCCCTTAAACATTGCTGACTTATCCATAATTTCTCCTCTCTTACCAAGGACAATTGATTCATTTATAGTTTTTAGCAAACGATCAGTTCTCTGCTTGCGCGCAATTAGCATTTCCTGTTGTTTAACTAAACACTCTAACCGATTCGGCTCATCCTCAAGTGCTTTTTTAATATCACTAAGAGAAAAATCAAGCTCACGATAAAATAATATTTGCTGAAGTCGCTCAAGTTCTTTTTCACCATAAAGACGGTAGCCGGCTTCATTTACCTCATGTGGAAATAGTAATCCTATTTTATGATAATGATGTAGTGTTTTTACAGTGACTCCTGTAAATTTTGCAACTTCTTTAACCGTGTATAGCATAATTCTTCACCTCGTTTATAATAATAAGACCTCCTGTAAGGTGAGGGTCAAGATTATTTCTAAGCTTTTATTTATTAATATATATGTTGCAATTCACATTTCACAATTTACAATTGCGGACAAAATTCTTGCAATATTTTTAGAATTATGATGAAGAATTATTTTTGCAATATATATATAATTTTCACTGCTACAAATAATTTGTAATACATTTTACTAATGAAATATTATTCAATTATTAAGAGGATTTTTTTGTTTATTGCATCAACATTCTATCTCATAAAGATATATAAATAATTACAAATTCTCTTCATCCTATAAACCAATTTGCTCAATCCAATTTTTAACCTGCTGTTCAGTAAAATTACTCATAGCTTCAAAGCCAGGAAGGATTGTTGATTTCTGACATTCTTTTGCAATATTAATTTGAATTTGCCCAAAACCTCCCCCACCATGAGTGCAAAAAGGAATAATAGTCTTTCCCTGCAAATCCACGTTTCTTAAAAAACTTAGTATTGGTGGAGCGAATGATTTAAACCAATTGGGAGTACCTAAAAAAATGTGATCGTAAGACTTGACTGGTTCTTCTCCAGACAATAATTTTGGACAATATCCATTTTCAATTTCATTCCTTACTTCCTTTGCTGCTGTATTATAATTGAATGCATAGGACTTTTCAGGAACTAACTCCCTAATATCTCCTCCCGTTTGTTTTGCTATTTCTTCTGCTAACATTCTTGTTGTATTTGAAAAAGAATAAAATACTACTAATATTTTGCTCATTTTTACCTCCGTAAAGCCTATAAGTCTTTATATGATATTTTTATATTTCTCTCAATATTTTTACATAATTCAAGAAGATTTTGCAACTTATCTTTATACTTTATTTAGCATATACATATTACTATTTCATATTCTCTAATATACTTTGATAAGATGAAATGACTGTATTTTGACATTGCATTTTATTTCATAGCAAATTACAATATTACTCCATATTTTTTGCTAATGCAGAAAGTTTACTTAATGTTTTCCAATTGCGCACAGTTGTTGGCACATTCAATTTATGAAGATTATTAGCAAGTTTTGAATTTCGAATACTATGATGGAATAATAGATATACTTCTCTTCCTATAACTTGGTACTTATCACTTTCGCTTCCATAAACATCTATGCACTCAATCTTTTCTCTTAAGGGATTATGTTTCAATAACGAAACATATAAACACTCTACTTTGGATAATGTCTCTGCTTTTGTTATTTCGTCGTTGGAGAATGGACAATTTAAGATAATCTGTTCTAATTCTGTAGAAGTCCTCAAAATGACTTTTGTAGAAATCCCAAAGACTGCCTCAATCCCATTTTCAATTTTATTGCACAGAATATCTTCTGTCTCATCTGATTTGAATAAAACATTTCCACTTTGAATATAGGTTTTTACTTCACAAAGTCCGATTGATTCAAATACTTGTTTCAAATCTGCCATCTTAATTATATTTTTTCCACCTACGTTAATTCCTCTTAACAATGCTATATATACAGTCATATCTGAGTCCTCCTTAATATGAAAATAAATTATAATAATTTACTATTTGGGATTAATTATAACATAGCTTGTAAGTATTATATTACTCACTTTTAAAGTAACATTATTCTGTTAATTGCCAAGTTAAATCTCCATATTATACAATTAAAAATGTCACACTCTTACCTCTGAATAGTGTGACATTTCAATAAATCTATATCTTATCTATTTAAATTGAAAATGCTCATAATTAAAATTTATGATATTAAAATTGCTATCTTTAAACTGCTTTTTTAAATTTTCTCTCATTGGGGCTGGACCGCAAAAGTAAACATCAACACTATCTTTTATATTCACCAATTTAGATATTTCGTTTACTGATAAAAATCCCTTTTCTTTTGAATTAAATAAGTGCACTCTTAAATTATTACTGTTTAATAGCTGCAATTCTTCTTTATATGCGCCTTCATCTTCATTATTGTATGCATAAAAAAGATCTACCGAAAATTCTTCCCCTACACCTGATTGAGCAAAGCTCCTAAAAGGTGTTATTCCAATTCCTCCTGCAATCCATATTTGATTCTTGACACCAGTTTTATAATTAAATTTACCATGAGGTCCTGAGACAACAAATTCATCTCCAACCTTAAGTGTATTTAACAACTCCTTTGTATGATCTCCTAATGCTTTAATAGTGAATTGCAATTCTCCACTCTTAGGTGCTTCACTTATTGTAAATGGATGTGAAACAAATCCATTTTCATTATTTAAAATCTTCAAAAAAGCGAATTGCCCAGGTTTGAATTTTATTTCTTTTCCAATAGAATCACCTGTAATCTCAAAGGTTCCATTGGCTACTATCTCTAGTTTCTTCACTCTATATTTATACTTAAACGAAATTTTTTCATAAAGGAATACACTATAAATTGCAGATATTATACCTATGATGTTTATAAGATTTAGCCATATACAAAAAGGTTCCAATGAAAAGACAGCATAAGTTGCACTTCCATAATAGTGATAAATTCCAAATGCATAAGGAATAATCATAAATTTATGAATTGTTTTCCACTTTTCATAATTTAATTTTTTAGCCACAAGGGCGATTAATATAAGTACTATAAATATATACATACTAAAAGTCCCATACATGGCATAAGGATCTTTAGGAATTTTTATTCCATTGGCCCTTTCAATTTTTTTCCCCATACTTATTGTTATATTATGAATAACAGCCAAAGCCAACGCACAAATACTTAAATACTTATGGTAAATATATGATTTATCTAGTCCATCAAATAAGCCATCTAAAATTTTATGCCTAGTTGAAATGAAATTAATAAATGCAAATGCTACCAATGCAAATGCAGCTATTAATTGAGAATATCCACTCATTGCAGATATTTCTCTTATAGGTTCAACAAATAACCATAATACCCATGTTATTATCATACTCATAAGTATAACTAACTTTCCCGATATACTCTTCATACTTATCATCCTTTCATAACTCTCTATATTTATATAAGTTTATTTTCGATAAAGCAAAGTTTTACTCTTGAATAAGAAGAATAAACTCCAATTATAAATGTTACATAGATAATATAATTTATTGTAATTATTGCATTATTAGCCCCAATATATCTATATATACATACAATCCCTGGAATTACTAGAAATGTAGCCGAAACTAATCTACCCGCTCTATCGAAAATAAAGGACTTGTCCGACTTTTTAATATTTTTGATATGCTTTGATGTTATTATAAATTCAATAAATTTAAAACATACAAATCCAAAATACCATATAGGCAAAATTTTTATGTTTATTAACGCTATGTATGAAATCAGAATATAAAACAAATCTGCAAATACATCTAGTTTGGCTCCTATTATCGAAGTTGAATTAGTTTTTCTTGCAATTTTGCCATCTAATAAATCTGAAATACATATTAATAAAAATAAAACGCTCAAATTCACATTTCTTTCCTTAGCATATATAAATTGCTCGATTATATTCTGAACAAATAATACTGATAGTATTATTCTTGTTATTGTAATTAAATTAGGTACATATCTGACTATAATTTTCAAAGAGCCCCTCCCCATTTTTCATTGTTTTAATAAATCATTTTAAGATAATTAAACAAAACCTTCTAATTTTCTCCTATATATTACAAGTTTACAACAAAAACACCTATATTTCTATAGGTGCTCTTAGAATTTGCATTCTAGGCTTAATTTATATAATTTTTCTCATCTAGTATTTACTATTTTCTAGATTTCTCATGCTTAATCTTCATGAATAACATTCTGACTTTATTTTTAAATGTTATATTGTTTAGGCAAATATATTTTTATTTAAATAATTTTCCTCTCATATGAAAATATAATTCTGGAGTATCTTCTGTAATAACTTTAAATTCATATCCTTTAGATTTATAATATTTTATTATTTGTGGAAGAGCCTTGCATGTATTCTTATGCATATCTGTACAATGCAAAAGTAATATTATGTTTTGGCGATTTTCACTTCCTTTTATTGCTTTTCTATATAAAGTATCTGGCGAAAGCCTTGAATTTAATCCATCCGTATTATCTAAATCCCAATCATATATTTTGAATCCCTCATCATGTAATCTTTTTAAATATTTTTTGTTCAATCTTTTGTTACTTCCGCAGGGAAATCTAATTATATTAGGTGAGATTCCAATAGCCTTATTTATTTCATCGCGGCATTTAATCATTTCTTTTATAAATGCGTCTTCACTGCTATAAATTTTCCTTATTTTGTGGGTATATGTATGAAGCCCTATTCCATTTCCTTCATCATAAATTCTTTTTACCACATCTTCTTTTCCTTCAATTTGATTTCCAATTAGAAAAAAAGTTGCATGCACTTTATTTTCCTTTAATACGTCCAAGACACTATTTGTTACTTTGCTACTAGGTCCATCATCAAAAGTTAAATAAATTGTTTTTTTCTTATGCTCACTTATCTTTTCATTTAAAGTAACATCTTCATTGAATACTAAATCACATAAATTAGAATTAATATTTATATTGTCTATAAATATAGTTAGAATAAAAAATATACTTGCCAAAAAAAATAAGATATGTTTTGATTTAATTCTCAATTTGTTTTCCTCCTTTGTAACTTGCCTCATAAATCTAAAGCTTATTTCACTTTATTATTAGCTTCTTGAATCTTTTTATTTATAGCAATTTTATACATCTGTTAATTCTTATATAAAATTATTTAAATAAAAAGATTTTCTGCTTAGAAGCAGCTATAAATCAAAGCTATAGTAGATTTTCATTACATCGGAGCATTAATTTTCAAATAACTTAATTCATTCTTTATAAAATTGTAGGTACTTGAAAATGGGAAGCATTAAGCAATATAAGACAAGAAAATAAACCAAATAAAAAACAGCCCACAGAGGTTACTGTATTTAAATATGAAAACTCTAAAAAGACATACCTAAGTTCTATATTAATTTTTAACGACAGATCTATTATTATATATATACTTGAACATCATTCTAATAACAATTATATACCTTCATTTTTTCTCTGATTCTATATCAATGCCTGCCAATTTCATTAAGTATATAGCATTTCTTGTAGGTGAGATTCCTGCCTTCAGCTTATAATCAAAGTGAATTTCATTGTCTGTATAATATTCAGAAAAATGATAGTTTTTAATCTTTGAATTTTTACTATTTTCCATCGCTCCTAATTCTAAATCATGAGTAGATACAAATCCTAAATTTCCAGTTCTACATAATTGCTTTATTAAAATTGTCGCTCCAGCAATCCTATCTTTTGAATTGGTTCCTTTAAAAATTTCATCTAATAAAAATAAGACTTGCTTACCTTCTTTTGAAGCTTTAACAATATTCTTAATTTTTAGTATCTCAGCATAAAATGAAGATATACTTTGTCCTAGATTATCGCTTATCTTCATGCATGTATATAAATCCATAATATTACAAGAAAATTCATCTGCACATACTGGAGCACCAGCGTATGCTAATACAATATTAATACCAATAGTTCTCATAAAAGTACTTTTACCAGACATATTAGAGCCTGTTATAAGTATAACCTGATATGGATCTTCTACATTTAAGTTATTGCATACACGTTTATCCCCTAAAAGAGGATGACCAATATTTTTAGCAAGAATCTTTGATGATCCATTTATAATTTGGGGCATGCTCCAATATGGATTATCATATTTAATGCCAGCAATACTACTTAGCGCTTCTAACTCACCTATTGTATCTAGCCACTTTTGAAAATTATCCCCTGATTTTATCCGCCACAATTCAAGTGAAATAGCCAGATGATATTCTATCATAAGAATTGGATTTAAAATAGGATATAGAATATTACGCCTATTAGCTATTAATTCGCAGATTTTAGAAAATGAGTCAATTTGCTTAGATGCACTTTGTCCATCAGTATTATAAAATTTTTCACATAAATTCATAATATACTTTGAATTAAATTTATGCCCTTCTACATACTTAATCATATTTTTATATGTTACTATGCTATTTTTGTATTTCTCAGCAATAATTAAATTTTTTCTTCTATCATCTTTTTTTATCATTAAAATGATACATTGAATAAAAATCAAAAAAGTAGGAATGTAAAATGGAACTAAATTAAATATTTTGGGCACAAATATATGAATATCTAACAGAAACGTTAGTAAAAAATCCATTATTTTAAGTATCAATATTAAGGTAGTTATTGTAGTTATTATTGAAAGAATTCTTAATCCCCAAATCGCTTCTTTTTTTATTACAAAGTTACTTCTTTCTTTCATCCATAAAAAAAGTTCATCTGGATTTTGTTTATTGTTTGAAATTATTTCTCCCTCTACCTCAAGCCTTTGCCTAAAATTTATTTTTGGGGCCAGTTCTTTGACAGCAGATTGCCTATTGTATATATTTTGATTATTTTTAGGCTTTTCTGTTAAGATTTCTTTAAGTTTTTGTCTTCCAATGTAAGTATGTGATGCATTCATCCATTGGAATAATGATCCTTTACCAAAAATATCAAGATCGTATGAATAATTATGGTTTTTATCTATAAAATCTTCACCATCATCCTCAAAGTATTTCCACTCCCCAGTTAATCTTTTTATAGATGTATCATTTACGTCATATAATGCATTAATATACAACTTCTTATTTTTAATTACTTGATACAAAGCACCTAAATAACAAAATAAAAGAACTGTTATTAAAATTCCAAAATAAAATAAGTAACAGTTGTTCTTTATATATGATATTATTAAAATTGCAAATCCAAGTAAAAACATACAAAATCGTAATATACTTATATTATTAAGATTCTTTTGCTGCCTTTTGAGTAATAGAAAATAGCGAGATTTTCTTTTTTCATATTTTTCTTTTTGTGATATCACTCCTACTCCCCCTCTTAGGATTAAACACCTTTTAATGACTATTCTTCTTTAATAATTTTGATACGCTTCTTTATATTGAATTGATTGGGTATGGAATTTAGCAATTTATCTTCTCTTCCAGTAAATTGTATTTTCTATAAAATATCGGCGCATCTATTTGATTATTTTTACCGCAGTCATATACATTTTTACATACATATAATAAATCATTTATATTATTATGAAGAGTCATAATTCTACGAGTCAGCTGATTATTTTTAAACATTCTTTTCATAACTATTCCTGCTAATTTTGAAGGCATTTTATGGGCAAATAATTCATTATTATAATTTTTTAGATTTACATTCCTAGATGAAATTATTTTTACAGTTTCCCTTATAGTTAATATTGTTTCTGATAAAATTTTAGAGGAATCCATCAGTTTTTCTGCTGCCTCAGTTGTATTTTTTATATCGCCATATTCTCCAGCGTTTGTTATAACTGCTGCATTTATCGCCATGTGAATCCAAATCCACTCTAGCATATCAAAAGGTATTTCAGCTTTAATATGGCAATCAGATAACAATTCCAATAACTTATCATAATTTTTAATATTTGTTTTTTCTTTGCTTTCAAGCATAATATGATCAAATATACAGCAATTTAGTTCATGATCACTTATATTTCCACCTGCTACTGGATAACCAAGTATGAACTTCCATCCTTTAAATAAATTTTCAGTATAATTTTTATCTTCCCATATTCCGTTGAAAATTATCAAAGTACCATTAATGCCATTCTCTTTTAATGTTTTTATTACGCCTTCGATTTTTCCAGCTGGAACACTCACTAATATGAAATCATAAGAACTGTTTTTATTTGCAATATGGATCTTATAATTATCATTTTTTTCTTCGCCTTTATTATTAAATCTTCCATCTAATAACTTAACATTTATATTTTCAGCTACAAATGCTTTTTTGCTGTCTCTTATTAAATGCTCTACTTTGTGCCCCTCTTTTTGAAAAACATATCCATAAGTTGTTCCAATTACTCCAAGCCCTATTATTAAAACTTTCATTTTTACACCTCTAAATCTCCATTTATATTCCAGTTAATTGTAACATATTTTGTAAATACTATCCTTTTATGTTTTCAAAAATCATTATTTTAATTCCATAAATCTTATGGAGTTACATAGTAAGCGTTCAATAAATCTATAATTTACTATACAAAAAAAATCGCAAATTCAATTTTCTTGAATAATGCGATTTTAGAATTTATTAAATCATACTCTTTTTTTGTAATATTGTTTTTAGGCTATAATTGTGAAATGGTAAATGGATTCACAAAGAGCAAATAACCATTTGATCTCGAAAGTTTATCCATCTTTTTCATTATTTCACCAGCTTTATCTCCAACAGTAATTCTTTCAAGAAAAATCACTCGACAGATACCACTGACTACATGTTTTAAAACAACCTGAGGAATTTGATTTTTGCTCAATTCATTTTCTCCATTTAATATAATTTCATCAATAATTTTATTTTTAGGTTCATATATTTCTTTAAACTCTTTTAATAAGATTTTTGCCTGCTCATCTATCTTTATTTTTTCCTTCTTCATTAATAGTCACCTCATTGCCTTTAAAACATATTCTAGATTATTATTTTCACGTAATAACTTACTAGTATGACTCAATTATAGCACAAATTGTAAATACCAATCATTAAATTTTCCTTAATCTATTTTTACTAATTACTCCATAAAATCTGAATATTACTTAGTTATAATATTTTATTAACTTCATTATCTATTAGAAATATTATAAACAATCTTTCTCATAATATTTAATAAATTTTCTCTTTCTTCATAAGTATCTAGAGAAATCATTATTTTTCCATAAATCTCTTCTTCAAATTTTATATGCTCCTCTTGCGCTTTTTTCCCTTCTTCCGTAAGCTCTAATTTATAAGATCTTCTATCTCTTTTACTAATAGATCTCCTTATAAGATTACGCTTTTCTAATCTATCGATCATGTTAGTCAATGTACTTTTAGGAATATTCAATATTTCTAAAATATCTCTAATAATAACTTC